>JAJACV010000020.1 GCA_022601335.1 Chlamydiota bacterium
AAATCGAGTGTTGAAAAAAGAGTCTTGATCTCTTGCAAATATTTTTGTTGAAGTACACGCGCTTGTTTATCTGACAAGAGCGACAGAACTGTAAATTTTTGACCCTCTAAGTCTTTTTCTTTTCCTAAAAAATCGTTTTCTATTTGAAAAGCGAGACCTAAGAGTTTACCTGCATCTCTCATTACTTTTTGCGTTTCGGCATCTTTATTGGCTAAAATAGCTCCAAATTCTAGAGCACAGCTAAATAGCGAAGAGGTTTTTTTAAGATAAACTTCTTCAAGGATTTTAAGAGATCCTTTTTTATTGATCATTGCAAGGTCTTGAATTTGACCCTCTAGCAACTCTTTTCCTCCAGAATAGTAAGCGAGTCTAGAGATTAGATTTACTTGATGCTCAGCAGTTATTGAAGAGTTATTTGACAAAATTGAAAAAGCTAATGTGAGTAAATAATCTCCACACAAAACAGCTTGGGCTTCTCCAAAAGCTCGGTGAACAGTAGGTCTTCCTCTACGGAAATCATCGTTATCCATGCAAGGAAGGTCATCATGAATAAGAGAGTAGTTATGAATCATCTCTAAAGCAAGAGCTGAATCATAGCCTAGGTCCATCTCACCTCCTAAATCATGACATGATAGTAAAACAAGGATGGGACGGATGCGCTTTCCTCCTCCTTCTAAGGCATATCTAGCAGCCTGATAGAGCAAAGAGGTTTCCTCAGGGATAGCCTGAATCAGCGCCTGGTTAAGTCTATCTCGAATGGGTTTGCAGATTTGACTGATTTGCATATGCTATTTTTCTTCCTATACTAATATAATCAAAACCTTTAGCGGCCATATCTTCGGGTAAATATTGATTTCGACCATCAAAGAAAGCATGCCCTTTCATAGATTCTAGAACTTCACTAAAGTCTAAAAATCTAAACTGTTTCCACTCGGTCATTAATACCACAGCATCGGCGTTTTGACAAGCCTCTAGTTCACCTTGGCACCAAGTGATTTGATCTTCGAGACCTCTTAAATAAAGTTTTGCATTGTCCATTGCTATAGGGTCAAACAATCTCAATTGAACGCCTTGTTCATTGAGAATGTTAATAAGGGTTAAGGAAGGCGCTTGTCTCATGTCATCTGTGTCGGGTTTAAAACTCAATCCCCAAATGGCAATTGTTTTGTTTTCTAAATCACCTTCAAAATATTGATCTATTTTTTGCGCAATGAGCTGCTTTTGCCTTTGATTCACTTTTTCAATGGCATCCAACATACAAGTCGTGCATCCATAGCGCTTAGCTGTTGTTCGAAACGCTTTTATATCTTTAGGAAAACAGGATCCACCGTAACCCGCACCAGGGTATAAAAAGTGATAGCCAATTCGCTTATCAGCTCCAATAGCGTGGCGCACATGATTGACATTAGCGCCGACTTCCTCGCAAACATTAGCAATTTCATTCATAAAAGAAATTCGAGCTGCCAGCATAGCGTTGGCTGCATATTTTGTCAGTTCTGCTGATAAAATATCCATCAAGAGAATACGATCATGATTGACTGAAAATGAGGCATAGAGTTCTTTTAAGATTTGTCCTACACGAATGTCTTCCACTCCAATAACCACTCTATCTGGCTTCATAAAGTCATAAACGGCATTACCTTCTTTTAAAAACTCCGGATTAGAAGCTACATCAAATTCTACGTTTTTACCCAGTCTCTGTTGTGCTTCTTCTACTTTCAAACGCACGCGATGCGCAGTACCTACAGGTACTGTCGATTTATTAACTATAATATGATAGCTTTCCATATGCTCAGCAATGGATGCGGCCGCTTCATCGACATATTTAAGCTCAGCGGATTCATCTTCTGCTTGAGGTGTTGCAACAGCTATGAAAGAGATCAGAGATTTAGAGACTCCTTCTTTATAATCTGTTGTAAACTTCAGTCTTTTATTGGCCATATTGCGTTTAACAATTTCTTCGAGCCCTGGCTCATAAAAAGGAACGATTCCTTTTTTGAGCTGTTCCACTTTTTGTTCATTAATATCTAAACAAATGACAGAGTGTCCCATTTCCGCAAAACAAGTGCCTGTAACAAGTCCAACGTATCCAGTTCCAACAATTAAAATATTCACCAAAATTCTCTCTAACTTATTGATTCGAGTTAACTAAAAAACAGTTTCTTTATAGCAAATTCTTTGCATTTATTATAAGGAGAATCTCTATCGATTAGAGGAAGAAAAGGATTCAGACAGAGCTAGGTCTTTTGTTTCAGATTATGAAGCATATCTTTCACCATAGCTTTTAGATCATACTGAGGCTTCCAATTCCATTCTTTTCGTGCTGTACAATCATCAATTGATTGAGGCCATGTTTCAGCGATTTGTTGACGGTGGTCTGGCACATACTCAATCTGAAAGTTAGGAATATGTTTTTTGATTTCATCAGCAAGCTCTTGGCATGAAAAACTCATGCTTGCAAAATTAAAATTCGAGTGATGTTTGAGGTCTTTGAAAGAGGTCTCGGCAAGCTCGATTGTCCCGCGTACAGCATCGGGCATATACATCATAGGTAAAACAGTATCAGGTTTTAAAAAACAGGTATACTTTTCACCTTTTAGAGCCGCATAGAAAATTTCTACGGCGTAATCTGTGGTTCCTCCTCCAGGAAGGGTTTTGTAGCTAATCAGCCCCGGATAACGCAGCCCACGCACATCTAGGTTAAACTTTGATACATAATAATCACAAAGCAGTTCTCCAGCCACTTTAGTAAGGCCATACATTGTTTTAGGTAATAAGATAGTCTCTTGAGGAGTTTTGATTTGAGGTGTTTCGGGTCCAAAGACTGCAATAGAGCTAGGACAAACAACTTTTTTCACACCGCACTCTATTGAAGCTTCTAAAACATTATAGAGGCCATCAATATTGACTTTCCAGCAATGTTGAGGCTTTTGCTCTCCAACTGCTGAAAGAATGGCAGCGAGATGATAAATTTCAGTTATCTGGTGCTTTTTGAGAATATCTTGAAACTGTTTTGCATTTAAGACATCCCCTTTTTCATAAGGGTGAAACTCTTGATGAACCTGAGATAGCTCAGCTAAATCACAAGTAACGACTTGATCCTTTCCATACTGATTTTTAAGGGCCGCGGTAAGCTCTGAACCTATCTGGCCGAGCCCGCCTGTAACTAATATTTTTGTCATGTATCTCTTTTGATTTTTGAAGGGATATTATACCTATCTAAAAAGAATAAATCAATCCCATCAAAATGAGGTTTAGGTTAAATTTAAATTTTTACTTTTGAGATCACACCTAAATCCTGCCCTACTTTTTTGAAAGCTTCAATGGCTTTATCAAGATCTTCTTTTGAATGAGCCGCTGACATTTGTGTACGGATTCTAGCTTTACCTTTTGGGACAACAGGAAAAGAGAAGCCAATGACATAAATACCTTGTTTTAAAAGAGCATCTGCAAATTCACTTGCCAGTTTAGCATCCCCTAACATAACGGGAATAATAGGATGTTCTCCGGGAACTAATTCAAAGCCAAGGGCTGTTATTTCGTCCCTAAAGTACTTGCTATTTTCAATGAGTTTTTCTCGTAGCTCATCCCCTTGTTCTAAAAGGTCTAATACTTTTAAAGAGGCCGCTGTAATACAGGGCGCTAAAGCATTAGAAAACAGGTAAGGTCTAGATCGTTGTCTTAACCAAGCGACTATTTCCTTTTTACCTGAAAGATAGCCTCCTGAGGCGCCTCCAAGAGCTTTTCCAAAAGTACCTGTTAAAATATCTACTCTACCGAGCACATCACAATACTCAATACTTCCTTTTCCTCTCTTACCCATAAATCCTGTAGCATGGCAATCGTCCACAAAAACAAGAGCATTATAACGATCGGCTAAATCACAAATGCCTTTGAGGTTTGCAATGACACCATCCATGGAAAAAACACCATCTGTTGCAATAAGCTTTACTTTAGCATTTTGAGCATCTGCTTCTTTAAGTTTTGCCTCTAAATCTTCCATGTTATTGTTTTTATAGCGAAAGCGTTTGGCCTTACAAAGCCGAATTCCATCGATAATACTTGCATGGTTAAGTTCATCAGAAATAACAGCATCATCGGGTCCTAGAAGGGTTTCAAAACATCCTCCATTGGCATCAAAACAAGATGAATACAAAATGGTGTCTTCTGTTTGTAGAAAAGTAGATAATCTTGCTTCAAGTTCTTTATGCAGCTCTTGGGTTCCACAGATAAAGCGTACAGAAGCGACTCCAAATCCGTATTTTTCAACCCCTTCAATAGCAGCAGACTCCACTTCTGGATGATGAGCAAGTCCAAGATAATTGTTTGCACAAAAATTAATAACTTTGGAACCGTCGTCCAATTGAATTTGCGAAGCTTGTGGTGAGGTAATAATACGCTCTTTTTTATAGAGCCCTTCTTCAACCAGTCCTGCAGTTTTCTCATGTAGTGTCTTTAAAAAAGATTCGTTACTCATCTGTACTCCTTAAATTATCTAAGTTTTCCAACCCACCCAAGCTTTGTTCTTAGGGTAGAAAAATAATCGTGCCTTGAAAGGGTGACCATTCTGAATTTTTTTTCATGCTTTTTAATTTTAATAACATCGCCTGTTTTCATCTGTCCGTGGCTAATTCCATCCAAAACCACTTCTATTGGGTCGTAAGCACTTCGATATTCAATTTCAATTTCATAATCGGCTGATAAAACAATAGGGCGATTTGAAATGGTATGGGGTGAAATAGGAGTCAAAACAACAGCTCCTAATTGAGGTGTTAAAATAGGCCCTCCTGCTGCTAAAGAATAGGCCGTTGAACCGTTAGGAGTCGAGACAATTACACCATCTGATTCAAAAGTATTGATCGGATTACCATTCACGCGTATTGCAAGCTCTACTAAATTTGGATTGCTAGATCTATGAATAGCTACATCATTGATCGCAAATCCTTCAAAATCACCTATGTGGCTTTGAAGCATCAGGCGATTTTCAATTTCATAGGCTCCTTCTAAAAGATCTGACAAAGAGGGCTTTACATCTGTAGATGGGATATCTGCCATAAAGCCTAAATGGCCTGAATTAATCCCAATGACAGGTATGTCAAATGTTTGATACTGATGTAACAGACGTAAAATGGTTCCATCCCCACCCATTGACACCATAAAGTTGATTTCATGGGTATCCACACTAGATAAGGGAGGGACATCAAAAAGGGCAGCACTTTGATCATCCATGATCACCATAACCCCTTTTCCCAAAAGAAAGTCTAATACTTCTTTTGCAAGTGCTTTATTTTTTTCACTATCTAGTTTCGGGAAAAGAAGAATCTTCATCATAAAGAGGCCATGTGCTTATTCTTCAAAATAACAGTATTTTCTATCTCTGTCATAAGTTGAGAAGGTAATAACCCAATTTCCTTTAGGAGTTCTTTTCGACTTCCTTGCTGCATGTATTGATCTGGAATTCCTTTATTAAGAACCTGATCTACGTCGTGACCATTCTGAATCAAGTATTGATTGACAGCGGCGCCTAATCCTCCTTGCAGGGAGTGTTCTTCTAGAGTCAGGATAAAGGAGTGCGTTTTTAAAAGTTCATCTAACGCATTTTCATCTAATGGTTTGACGAAAATAGGATCAAAAATAGTACACGGTATTCCTTTATCAGCAAGTAGTTGATGAACTTCCAATGCTTCTTCAATCATATGCCCTAGAGCAATAATTAAAATACCACTTCCTAAAGCTAAGACTTCTCCTCGTCCTAATTTTCTTTTAACTAAGGGCTCTCCATCTTCTTCCGTGATCATATTTGGATATCGAATTGCAGTAGGCCTATTCCACAAAAACATCTCATTCATAAGTTCTTTTAAAACGCGTCCATTACGTGGTTGGCAAACAACCATATTAGGCATTGATCGCAAAAAGCTAATGTCATAAATCCCATGATGCGTTGGACCATCTGCTCCTGAAAGACCAGCTCTATCTATTGCAAATACGATGGGTATTTCTTGTAAGCACACATCATGAAAAACATTATCTAAAGCTCTTTGCAAGAAGGTGGCATAAATCGAAGAGACTACATTAAGGTTTCCATTTTTAGCTAAGCCTCCGCAGTAAGTTACAGAGTGAGGCTCAGCAATACCCACATCAATGCACCTCTTTGGAAAAGCTTCTTTTAAGCCATCTAAACACGATCCATAAGACATAGCAGGTGTCACTGCGACTAAGGTAGGATCCTTTTTAGCAAGTTCTAAAATATGTCTCCCAAACACTTTTGGAAACGTCGGTTTTAGAGAAGGGTTTGGCAAAAATTTACCAGAATCAGGATTAAACGGTTTTGCACCATGGTGTGTAATAGGATTACGCATGGCTTCAGGCATCCCTTTTCCTTTCGTTGTTTGCACATGAATTAAGCAAGGGCTATCCAGTTTCTTTAAAGCCGTGAGTTTTGTAATAAGTTTTTTGATATCATGCCCATCAATAGGTCCAACATAGGTCAAGCCATACTGTTCAAAGAAAGCGGACGGACACGCAAGTGTTTTTTGAGACTCTGGTGAAGCGTCGCTATCGGCATAAAACTTGTGAATAAGAGGACTTGAAATAATGCGACTTAAAATATTTGAAATAGCTCCCACATTATTAGAGATAGACATCGCATTATCATTGAGGACAACAATAAATTTTTTAAGATCTCTTGGAAGATTGTTGAGAGCTTCTAAAACCATACCACACGTCAATGTAGCATCACCAATAACGGGAATAACGAATTCCTCGCGATCAAACAAATCTCTATTTTTGGCCATGCCTAAAGCAAGAGATAAAGCTGTTCCAGCATGACCTGCGTAGAAATGATCGTAGTCTGATTCATTGGGGTGCGAAAACCCACAAAGTCCTTTATATTTTCGAATTTTTCCGAAGCGATCATTGCGTCCTGTGAGTAACTTATGGGTATAGGTCTGATGACTGACATCAAAGAGAAATTTATCTTCAGGGGCATTAAAAACATAGTGAAGTGCAAGAGTGAGCTCAACGATCCCTAAGTTAGAAGCTAGATGGCCACCATTTACAGAAAGAACACTAATAATTCTTTTGCGTATTTCATCCGCAAGCTCTACGAGTTCTTCTATGGAACAGGAATGTATATCTTGAGGGGATTGAATCTTAGATAGCATACTTTAATCTAGGGGTTTTCATGCTTTAAAGCAGTCGGATCGAAAGGAGCTGTTTGAGGGTCTCCATTTTCATCTATTTGAATATCGTTATCTCGATTTTTCATTAAGATTTCTATACGTTTTTCTGCTTTTTTCAAATGTTTTTGACATGTTTGGATTAACTTATCAGCCTCTTCGTAATACTCTAACGAGCGATCAAGAGGAAGTTCTCCAGAATTCATTTTTTTTAAAATATCTTCTAATTTTTCAAAAGATTGTTCAAAGTTTAAGTTTTGCATACCACACCTTGTCGAATTTCAGTCACAGACGCCTTTGCAGCTCCATCTTTCAATAGTAATTTGACACTCTGTTTTGGATGGAGATCTCGCGTTGAGACTATAACGGAGTTTTCTTTTTCATCAAAGAGAATAGTATACCCTTTTTCAAGAAGTTTTTTGGGGTGAATAGCCTGAAGATGAGTAGAAAGCGTCTTAAAATTAGATTTTTTTGTTTGCAAAATAGAGGCTAATTTAGCGTCTAACTTCTCTTGAATTTGCTTCAAATTATGCATTTCTTTTTTGATTAAATTTAGAGCAAGAAGCGAGCTTTGAGATTGAATGAGTTTGAGTCGATTCAAACCGTTTTGTATCTGCAGCGTTGGATTAAGTTGTTGGAGTTTGATATTTTTTCTTTGAATTTCAGTCTGCGCTTTTTGAAGAGCCTCAGTTGTCGTTTGTGAGAGCCGAAGACACATTTCATCCAGTTTTTGATCAAACTCTCTTAAAAAACGATTTGGATAAAGAAGATAAGGATGTTGTAGCACCGTTTCTAAATGTTCTTTTTTTCTTTGAATTATTTGTTTCTGAGCGTGATCTAATCTCTCTTGAGTATCTTTTAAAAAGATCCATTTTTTTTCGGTTTCTTCAATGACTAGTTCCGCTGCAGCTGATGGAGTTGGAGCTCTAAGGTCTGCGACTAAATCTGCAAGTGTTGTATCCGTCTCGTGTCCAATAGCTGTGATAACAGGAATGTCACTTCTATGGATACTTTCTATGACGCATTCTTCATTAAAAGCCCAAAGATCCTCCATACTTCCCCCTCCTCGAGCAATAATTAGAACGTCTGCAAGCTTATGCTTATTAAAAGCATCTATAGCTGAGCTCACCTGGCTTGCAGCTCCCTCTCCTTGTACTTTTACAGGATAAAGACGCAGATGAAAAGAATGTGCGCGTCTTTTTAGGATCTGCAAAATATCTGAAATAACCGATCCAGTTGGACTCGAAATGACTCCAATAGTTTGTGGATTTTTTGGAAGGGGCTTCTTTTTATTTTGATCAAACCATCCCTTTTGTAGATACTTTTTTTTTCGCTCTTCAAGCATTAAAAGCAATTTACCAAGACCCGCTTGTTGAATTGAGCGAACAATTACCTGATAATTTCCTCGTGGGGGGTAGACATTCAGTTCCCCTTTAATTTCGACAAGGTCTCCACCTTTAGGTAGTGTTTTAAGCGATCTGGCATCTGAGCTAAACATCACACATTGAATTTGCGCTGCTTGATCTTTGAGAGTAAAATAAAGGTGGTTAGAAGCTTGTTTTTTAAAATTACTTACCTCCCCTTGAACGGCTACGAACGGAAACTGCTTTTCAAGTTGGAATTTGATAGCACGAGTCAGCTCAGATACTGTGAGAACTAGTGAGGAAGTTGTCATATTTTTTCTTGATTATTTTGGATGGTGATCTTAGCAAATTTCTATTTTAAGATCCACAAACTCCTTGAAATTCAGACTCTACCATGGTAAGATCCCCACACTTATGTACGATAAGGATTTTGGATGAGAAAACTATTTAAAGTTATCTGCAATTGGAAAATGAATAAAACGATCTCGGAAGCAATAGCTTTTTGCAAAGCTGTTCCCCCTCTTGTTTCCCCCGTTTATCTAGCGGTCCCTTTTACCTGTCTGCAACCCTTAGCTGATCTTGATATCCCCATGCTACAAATTGGAGCTCAGAATTTATATCCTCAGCATGACGGCGCTTTTACAGGAGAAGTTTCAGCCTCTATGATTAAAGAGACGGGGGCTGAATTTGTAATTTTAGGTCACTCTGAGAGACGACAAATTTTTTCTGAGACTAATGAATTTGTGAATCAAAAGGTCAAAGCGGCTCTTTTACAAGATCTCGTTCCCATCGTTTGCATTGGCGAAACAGCTATAGAGAAAAATCAGAATCGTACCCGTGAAGTTTTAAAAAAGCAGCTTTTAGAGTCTCTCAAAGATTTAGACACGGTGGCTCTGAAACAAATTCATCTCGCCTACGAACCTATTTGGGCCATAGGAACGGGCACCCCTTCCACGCCGCAATCAGCACAAGAGATCCACTTCCACTTAAGACAGCTTATTCAAGAGGAATGGGGTGAGGATGTGGCAGAAAATATGTCTATTCTCTATGGTGGATCTGTTTCAGATGAATCTATAGAAGAGTTAAAAAAACAGCCCGATATAGATGGAGCCCTCGTAGGAGGCGCTTCTTTAAAATTAGAAACTTTTTCAAAAATTATTGCCCTTGTCGAAGGAGACCCTAAATGACTTTTATCTACTATTTTTGCATAGCCCTCTTCCTTTTTCTATGTTTTTTACTCTGCTCCGTCATCTTAATGCAAGAAAGTAAAAGCATGGGCCTTGGAGCTTCTTTTGGAGGAGAATCCTCAGATGTTTTTGGAACATCCACAGCGCAGGTACTGAAAAAATTTACAGCTATTTTGTCGACTCTTTTTCTTGTGGTATGTATTTTTCTCTCTATTTGGACTTCAAGCCTTGCCAGACATGAAGTAAGAGCCCCGATCCGCACGATTGAGGAAACCCATGAGCCCAGCTGAACCAAAACTTATTTACTGGGATAATCCTTGGCTAAGAAAAAAAGCAGAACTTCATACAGAGATTACGGAAGAGGTGAAAGAGTTTGTAAAAAAAATTCTTCACATGATGACGGAGGGAGTGCTTAGAACTCCCACATCTATTCCTATTGGCTTAGCATCCACACAAGTGCAGTCTTTTTACCGCCTTTTCATTGTCTGCCCTTACTTAGGAGATGAGAGTCAGGAGCGTTGGGGACCACCTAAAGTGTTTATTAATCCCAAGCTATCGGAGCCTTCAGATGAACTGGAAATGCTGGATGAGGGATGCTTATCTTTTCCCAAACTATATCTCCCGGTGACTCGCCCCTCCTCAATAACCGTAGAGTATCAAGACATTGATGGTAGGTCGTTTAAAGATAGGATTTCAGGATATTATGCAAGACAAGTGATGCATGAAAACGACCATTTAAATGGAGTCTTATTTATTGATCGCATTTCTAAAAACCTGCGAAAACGTCTCAAGTCAGACTTGGATGCTTTAAAAAAGCACTGTAGCACGCTTTAAAAATTAGCTTTAGAGGCATTTTTCCTGTCCTATTTAGGGAGTTTAGATTTTAAAAGCGTCTTTTTCTCTTGACAAACTTCAATTTTTAATGTACTATAGATGTAACAACATATAAGATATTATATAATAATAGGAGCATAATAACATGGCTAGTTTCAGTATAAAAAAAATGACCGATAGCGTAAAAACAGAAGTTCAGCAGGGAACCTCACCTCCAGCAGCACGCACCTGCATGGAAAGAGTATTTAAGAGTCTTTGTCCTAGCAGTGTTAAAAGTGCCCTTATCCAGGCTACAGTTTTAGTTGCTGTGACCTATTTTTTATCACCTACAGCATGTAATACAGATTATGCAAACGAAACAACTTATTGCAATGAGATTTATCCCTCAATCCAAGAAACTATCAATTCTATTGGAGTAGCTGCTAAAAATGCTCTTGACGACTTTTTGATTGCATCTGGCTTTAAAGAAAAAGAAGTAGAACCCGGTTGGTTCGATAGTATTAGTCTTTTCGGATAACCAACTATATTAAAATTTAAACAACGCAAAACAGGTACTTAACATGACACCCACTTCGAATTATTTTAGACAAGATCACGGCTTTACTCCAGCACCAGAATTTCACGGCTTTACTAAAAGAGAAACCCAGAGAGAAACCCAGATTGAAGCTTCATCCCTAAAACGCTCTAGTAGTGCAGATTCTATATTCAATCAGAAAACTCAACCCTCAAATTCTAGACTCGGCAGCCCCGATGGAAGAGTTAATAAAAAAATAGTATTTAGTACATCGCCTCAGAATCAATCTCTTTTGTCTATGCCTGAAACCCCACATCACAGAGCTTTGACCAAATCGACAGTCATGGAACCAGCTGAAAAGGATTTTCAATCGAGTCTATCTAATGCGCAACAAAAACTGGTAGAACAAGCGCTATTAGAATTAACTAATGGAACTTCTGAAACTCAAGATACTACAACAAAATTTCGTAAATTAATTGCTTCATATCAATATGATGTAGATCAACTCAATAAAAAGATTGAGGAACTAGAAGAGGATATTCAAAGTTGTAGCGAGACCAATGAAGGATTGTACCAGGAAAATACAAAATTAGATAGCAACAATCTGACTCTTATTTCCAACAATCTGACTCTTATTTCCAACAATGAGGAGCTTACCCGGATTAATAAAACTCTTTCAGGAGCTAATGAGGAGCTTACCCGGATTAATAAAACTCTTTCAGGAGCTAATGAGGAGCTTACCGGGGTTAATAAAACTATTTCAGAAATGGTTTTAGAGAATAATGACTATAATAGAACTCTTCGAGAAGAACAACAGGAGAATGAAAAAAAGATTAAAAAACTAGAAAAACAGATTTACACATCTAATATGAAAAATGTTTTACCACCTAAGACGAAAAGCTCATTCAAACCTACAGTCATGGCAGTGACATTAGTTGGAATCGCTTATCTTCTACCTCATACCCCACTACTCTTCTCTGTATTTAGAGAAGAAAGCTCGGATCAAACCAGTTGTTTCACATCTTTTTCAGACGCATTCGGCTGTGTAGCGAATACTTTTTAAAAAATAAAAAAGGAACTTAATTTTTATGTCTACAAGAGCTACAAGCCCAGTTAATACACCATTTAAAGCACCTGCCCCAACACCCAACAGCATGTCATTTGCCGCTGGTGTAGATGAACAAACAGTCTTAACCAATAATTTAGTACTTGATTCACTTAGAGCTAAATTTGGAGAGAATCCTAAGAGGGAAGAACTATCTGCAGAAGCTCCTCAAACAGCCCAAGCTAATACAAACTTAGCTCAACCTCAAAAATCTCTAGATATGTTTGCTGAACTTCAAGCTAAATTTGGAGAGAATCCTAAGAGGGAAGAACTATCTGCAGAAGCTCCTCAAACAACCAAAACGACCCCAAGCTCAACTCCACCTCAAGAGCCTCTAAAAGCTCAAGAGCGATCACGGAGAATAAAGCCTCCCGTTGCACCAAAGCCTCGCCCAGCTCAGACTTTAACTCATCGCCATGTTGAAACGAGCAAAAAAACAACTGAAAAGCCATCAACCGTTTCTCTAGATTACAATCAGAAAATAAATATAGACAAAACCTCGACAACAACCTCTGCTAATAGAAGTTTCAGCTCGATCTTAATACCTGTAGCAGTAGTTCTAACAGTCTCACTTATATTTGCTAGCTTTATTTATTCGGACTAACAGGAAATTTTTGATGTGAACTAACTCTATATGACAGCTACCTTAATCTTGAAGAAGAGTTATGTTTACTTCAATCTAATATTCCCTCGAGTGCTTCTTTTAACAAAGAGTCTTAAACTCCATCTAAGGAATCTGTTAAAGAGCTCAAGACGAAACCAACCCAAAGCCTCCGATTTTCCATCTAGTTCATTTTTTTACAGAAAAGGACGCACAATCTGATCTTATTCAAATATTAATTTTAGCTCAGCGCACTAGCTAATTTTCCTGAAAAATTTTTTATTATTTCGTTTCTTTATCGAAAAAAAGTAGAATTTGATTTAAACTCTCTGATTTAAACAACAAACTGATACTTTTGTATGTTATCAACAAGCTGGCCCCCACAAGCAATAAAATCTCAAGAACCACCACAGTCAAGTCCTGCTAGAAACTACCTGGACAAAAACCCAGGTCGAACAAAAAGAATAGCAAAGCAATTTGATGTAAAATCTGATAGTAATTCGACTTCTTCAAGCTCCAAATCTGACACAAATGACAACTTGGAGATACATAACTTTTCGATTATAAGCTCTTTATTCAAGGAGAAGGAGACCGATTCTAGCGTTTCCCTCGAATCCTCTATTCATTCCTCAGAAGAAAATAAGTGGGCGGATCTAAATGACTTTATTACAGACCTCGAGCAGCCCTCTCAGCCCCCTCCCACACCTATTAAACCTCCTCCACAAGCCATTAACCCTCTCTTGGATCCTAAAACGTCTTCTCTACGCAATCCCTCCCCTACACCCCCTAGGTCTGCTGAAGCATTATATACTCCTCCATCTCTACCCCCCATTTCAACAGAACCTCTCCCCCTCCAGACCCCTAAAACACCTTCACCAAGCACAACACCACCTAACGCTACAAAAGGCAGAGGAACATGGAAGCTCCCACCCTTATCTATCAAAAGTCTTTCATTAGGATTAACGAGTGTCTATGTGATGAGTCATTTAGTTGAGTCGGTGACGAGACTTTATTTAGAGTGTTCAAACCCGGAGCCTTCTCCTCTTACTTTCTATGATTCTTGGGTGATGGGCAGAACCACCGTCCCCCCTGCTTCATTTAGCGATTGTATGTTCAATTAGATTTAAATTTTTTTCTTTACACATTTTTTAACATACGCCTATTTTTGCGTTTTTCTATAAATTTCTTCTTGACAACTTAAGAAATTTCTATTAGAATGAGGGTAGTAAAGCCCGTAATAATAGGTATAATAATGTTAAGTATATTTTCACTTTTTAAGTCACAGACCCCACCTCCTGCTGTTCAGCCTAAAAACGAAGAAGAAGAAAAGTTTAAAACAAACGTAAAAGATAGTCTTTCTGTTTATTTGAGTAACTCTGAACACAATCCTGAAAAGGCTCTTTCCCTTGTTTATGAAGCAGTAGAGTCTCTTGAAAGCACTAGATCTTTAAAAGAGACCAAAGTACGAGTACTCCAATCTGGCAACACCAAGACAACAGAGTTTGTACAAAGTACCCAAACAGAGGTTCCTCGAATCGTAGAAAAGTTAAAAGCAAACGAAGTAGAGGCTTTAGCAAAATTAATTGTAGAGGCAATCCACACGGCAAAAACGAAAGAAAGCAGTAAGATACTTACCAGAGAGAAGCAATATACTGCCGTTTCAGAAGTTCTTACGATTGCAGATAAAGATCTCACAAGTAAAGCTTCTCAGGCTTTTGCTCAAGGGGCTAAAACAGCTGAAGTATTCCATGAAACGAAGCTAGAGAATGAAATTGCTAGTTTAACATTAAATCATAAGGGAGAAAAAGATCTCATTTTTTGGGATGCTTTTAAACTGGGTGCACAAGTCGCATTAGGAGGCGCTGCAGTGATTTCCGTTCTGGCTCTTGCTTATATTTACTACCCTGTAGATGTGCAGCCAGAACCTGAGTCAAACATTGTATGGAGTTATCTATCTGCTGGTTATGAGCAAGTAAGCAATTACTTACCCAATAACTTACTCAATAACTTAACTGAGCTAGCTCAGTCCATTCCATATTTAAACAAATAATTCAATTAATATATAAATAATAAAAAATAAGGTAAAATTATGACTACACCCGTTAATCCAAAAGCAAATCCATTAACTCCAAACACACCTGTATCTGCAGGTGAGGCTCTTGCAAATAAACTTTTGAAAGATGCTACTGCTAAAGTAGAGGAAACCTTAAAAAAACCTGCCTCTAAAGAAGAAGAAAAAAAAGTTCCTGTTGAAACAACCCTCAAACAAAAAGCTTTTAAGACCCTTAAAATAGCGACTGCTGTTACTACTGGAGCCGTGGCTTTAACTTTAGCTACTTCAGCAGCAGTGCCCACAGCATGTGCTACAACGGCTTTATCAGGAACCGCTGTTTGTGCAGCAGTTCTTCCCTCTGCAGTGGCTCTAAACACGGCTCTTGTAACTACTGGATCAGCTCTGTTAGCGGGCGCCTATCAAATTTGCACAAACCCTCAAGAGAGTTACCAGAACTACCAATCTCATGGAGATATTTATCCTCCTGCGATTGAAGAAAGCTCTAATTACTTTACTTATCTTGCAGGTGGAGCCACTCTTCTAACCACACTAGCTGCGGGTTATTTAGGTTCGCGCAAGTAATAGATAGCATCAATTAGCTTCTGGAGTATAGGAGCCTCTTTACTCTAAAAGTTTAAATACAAAGCCCTGAGATTTCTATCTCTGGGCTTTTTTGTGTCTTGATCAAAACGTAAAAATCGCTATCCTTGAAAGAATGACTCGTGTACTTATTTTGATTCAAGCTCGACTTCGATCTCAGCGCCTTCCTGGAAAAGCTCTCAAACCTATTTTAGGCAAGGCAATGCTTTCCTATACGTTTGAAAGACTCCAAGCGATTCAGACACCTCATAAACTTGTTTTAGCAACCAGCGACTCTCCTTGTGACAGGGCGTTAGAAACGCTGGCACATTCACATAATATTAGCTGTTTCAGAGGCTCTGAAAAAAATGTCCTCGAGCGATTTTATCAAGCCAGTCAACAGTTTTGCGGAGAAATTCTGGTGCGCATTACAGGTGACTGCCCTCTTGTTCAGCCTTCTCTTCTTGATAGAATGTTAAGCGATTTTATGAAATCAAAGGGCCAAATAGACTACTTATCTAATGTACATCCTAGAAGCTATCCAAAGGGAATGGATCTAGAAATTTTTAACTCAAAAACTTTAAATCAAACTTACATACACGCAAAAGATCCCTATGAGTTAGAGCATGTGACCCCTTATATTTATCGTAATCCACACCTCTTTTCTATCGTAAATATTCCATATCACCGCGATTTATCTACTTTCAATGTATCGGTAGATACCCCAGAAGATTTTCAAAGAGTCTCAAAGCTCATTGAAAAATACACACCAAGTGATCCTCTTTTTGAGCTGGACACTATGGAAGAAGATTTTCTTAACTATACAACTCATTAGCGTTTACTACTTTTATGGACATCTCTTTAATAAATTTTAATCCAACTCCCACTCTTCTCAAGCAAATTTTCAACTGGAGAAATGATCCTCAGACGAGGCATTTTTCAATAAGACAGCACCCCCTTCTTTGGGACGTTTTTTGCAGAGATTTTGAAAAAAAATTTCACTCCATACAAGAACAACCTCCTCAGCTTATTCTTTTAGAGGGAGAGCCAGTAGGCTTTCTATACTATGAATCTTGGTATAAGCCATCTGTTTGCCAACTCTCTATTTTCCTAGACCCTTGTAAAAAGGGCCTCAAAATAGGCTCTACAGCTCTCAAAATAGCCCTTCAGAGCCTCTCTACCAGCCTATTTGATGAGGTGGTGGCATTTGTGCGAATAGAGAATAAAAGCGCTCAAAAGGCCTTCCAGAACGCTCAATTTGAAGATCTTGGATTCGTTGAACTAGAGCGTGAAGGAAATGTTTTTAATCTACTTAAACTTAGATACTTGAAAAATAGACCTCCTCAGGGTGTTTTCGTCATAGCCGAAGCGGGCTCTAATTTCCATGTAGGCACTTATGAAGAGGACCTGCAGATGGGAAAAAGAATGATTCTAGAGGCTTATAAGGCAGGAGCTCAGGCGGTAAAATTTCAATTATACGATAGTTCTCACGTTTACGTACCGAACGCAGGATCTGCGGGATATTTAGGCCAGGATATCAATGAGATTTTTAATGAGTATGCGCTTCACCTAGATCTACTTCATCCCTTTGCATCGTATGCGAAACTCCTAGGAATTGAATTTATGTGTTCTGCATTTTCTGAGGCTTACTTTCAAAAAATTGATCCCTTAGTCTCTAGACATAAAATAGCTTCTTACGAGCTGAGGCATGTCAAGCTTTTGGAATTAGCGGCTCTCTCTCAAAAACCTCTCTTTTTATCTACGGGCTCGTCTACTGAAGAAGATATAGCTTGGGCATTGAATTATTTCAAAGAAGCTGGGGGCCACAAAATCACACTTTTACATTGCACAGCACAATATCCCGCAGAATCTTTGGGCCTTAACCTCAATTGCATTTCCTCTCTTCAAAAAAGATTTAAAGTTCCAATAGGTTATTCCGATCACAGTCCTCACCCCGTACATGCGCCCACAATCGCTGTGGCTCTGGGCGCTCAAGTAATTGAAAAACACTTCACAATGAGTCGCCTATTGAAGGGACCTGATCATACTTTTGCCATTGAATGTAATGAGCTAGGTGAGATGATCTTAGCTATTCGAGAAGCAGAAAAAATGCTAGGGCTTGCAAAAAAAGAGATCTTCCCTCAAGAAGAGGAATTAGCTCTTTTTGCTCGTCGTGGCTTACAGGCTTTAAAACCGATTCTTAAGGGTGATTTTTTTAAGGAGGGAGTCAACGTGGGTATTTTAAGACCTGGAAACCAAACATTGGGCTTACACCCTAAATATTTGGAAAAGTTAGAGGGTTCTTTAG
The DNA here is from genome assembly GCA_022601335.1 of Chlamydiota bacterium. Classification (GTDB taxonomy): domain Bacteria; phylum Chlamydiota; class Chlamydiia; order Chlamydiales; family JAAZZY01; genus JAJACV01. The sequence continues at coordinate 17,724 of JAJACV010000020.1, forward strand.
CTCTAAATAATATAAAACTCGGGGCTGGCATTGAAAGCTGTGATGTTTTATGGAATTAAATCAATCCCTAATAACTCATCTCTTTATTGATCTAGACGGAACGTTAGTCAATAGTTTACCTAGCCTTAAATACGTTTATGATGACTTTTTAAATGATCACCAAAGAAAAGGCTCTGAAGAGGAATTTTCTCAGCTCAAGACATCGTCCATTGAAAAACTAATCGACTATTTTAAACATAACTATATTTTGAACCACCCTTCCTTAAAGTTAAAAAAACAATACGAATCTTATTTAGAAAAACACTATTTTAAAGCGCCTCTTTTTACAGGTGCGAAGACTTTTTTAAAGAAAGCTAAACAAGAAGGCCTTTCGATAATACTGACGACAGCCAGTCAAAAACTCTTTGCAAAAAAAATCCTCGAGCTCCACCAAATAGAGACTTATTTTGAAGCTATTATGACTCCCACTTGTCTAGCAACTAAAACCAAAGAAACGGCTTTTTATTTAGGAACACTGGAACAATTGAAATTAAAAAAAGAATCTGTTTTGGTTCTTGATGATTCTCTTGAAGTTATTGCATGTGCTACTGAAATAGGTTTACACGCTTTATTATTCTCTAAAATTAACTATCATCCACTTCCTTGTTTTGGAAGTTGGAAATCTTTGACTAAACAATGGTTTGCAAATGCCGAAAAAAAATCAGCTTCAATTTAAAGAGATTTCAGAAAACTTTAAAGTGCTTGTAGAAGATTTTCCTAATCTTGTTAAAATTCCTCAACATTTTCAAGATGAAATTTTTGAAAAAGCATCCGCTTCAAAACCTCTTTTTAATGGAACTATGATTTGCATTAAACAAGTCAATGCAGATTTAATTACAAGCTACACACTCTCTTTCAAAGAGTTTTTAGCTGCAAATCATCTCCCTCGTTATCCACATAAACATACCCCCCTTGCAGTATCTGGTTGGATTGTTCATAGACAAAGAGTTCTTTTTGGTGTTCGCTCTAATAATGTATTATTCTTTCCTGGCTTTTTGGAACTTGTACCCTCTGGAGGCATTGACTCTCGAGCTGTTAATGAAAATCAAGAAGTCCTTTTTGAACAGGCTCTTATATCTGAATTTGAAGAAGAAACTGGAATGAGTCCTGAGGATATCGAAAGTGTGACACCTGAGGGATTAATTCTCACTGAGGATTATTCTGTGCTAGACATTTGTCAATCGATTCAGTTAGATGACTCAAAAGAGATAGACTGTGACACTCACAATGAAGAGTATACTTTCCTGTTATGGGTACCTATGAATGAGCTTGAAGAGTTTATTTTAAAAAATGATAAAAAAATACTATCCACTTCGCTTACAATTTTGAAGAATAAAATTTTACCTAAGTCTTCATAAATTTATGAATAAAACACAGCACTTCGTTTTCTTTCTGTTTGCCCTGTTACCTACTCTTTTTCTGCCACTTTTCATTATCCCTATTCCATTTACGACAATTCCTCCCTATCTTATTATCTCTCTTTACAAGCGCTCCCTATCTTTTGCTTTTTCTCAAGCCTTCTTCATGGGATTTGTCTTAGATTTACTCTCCTCAGAAACACCTTTTGGATTTTGGACCTTAAATTTTATTTTAACGCTCTACTCTATTCGTATGGTAAAACATCTTTTCTATATAGAAAAGCTGATGTCTATTCCTATTTTAACCTTCTTTTTTTCATCAACTTCGACTCTTCTCTACGTTTTAATGACCCATATTTTTTGCAGTAAAACCCACTTAACTATAAAATGGTTTCTCTCGGATTTAGTGGCGCTGCCTATTTGTGATGCTCTCTTTGCTCTTATAGTTTTTTCTTTACCTTTGAGTGCAATAAGTAGATGGCTTCCCTCAGCAAAACGTACAACAACTTCAATCAACCTAAACAAAAGTTAAGATGATTTTAAATGGAAAAAAAATTGCCGAAGAGGTCCTCTTAGAGCTCAAGCAAAAAATTGACTCTTTAAAGACGAAACGCCCCCCTTTATTGGCTTATTTACTTATAGGAGAAAATCCAGCTTCTCATATTTATGTTAAGTATAAGGTTAAAGCATGTAAACAAATAGGGATACAAACACGAGGCTTTGAGCTGAGTCAAAACATTTCACAAGGCGAAGTACTCCAACTCATTGCCGAGCTCAACCTTGATCCTTTAGTTGATGGCATTTTAGTTCAAATGCCACTCCCCCCACAAATTAATTCACAACAGGTTATAGAATCTGTGGATCCTACAAAAGATGTGGATGGTTTTCATCCGTTGAATATTGGACGCCTACTCCTTGGATATGAGCCTTACTTTATCCCTTGTACCCCCCTAGGTATTCACGAAATTTTACTCCGATCTAATATTTCTACAGTCGGCAAACATATTGTTATTATGGGTCGAAGTAATATTGTAGGAAAACCTCTGGCGGCTTTATTCATGCAAAAGAACAACCTGGCAAATGCCACGATTTCATTGGTTCATTCCTATACAGAAAACTTAGATCAGATTACTGAACAAGCAGACGTTTTAATTGCTGCAATGGGAAATCCTGAATTTGTACAAAGTGCTATGGTCAAGAATGGAGCTATCGTGATTGATGTGGGTATTAATCGAAAGGACAAAAAATTAGTGGGTGATGTTAACTTTACAGAAGTTGCACCTAAAGCTTCACATATTACCCCGGTACCAGGGGGTGTCGGCCCTATGACTATAGCTATGCTTCTTTCTAATACGCTGAAAAGCTATCAACTTAGAGAGCAGCTAACATAGGGTATCTTTTCCAAAGGGGAGGAGAGAAAAACAATCTTTACCATCGCAGGAGCCAACAGCGACCATACCGACTTCATAAAGTCTTTGCAGAATAACATAACTCATAAATTGCAATTCTTCTTCGTCAAAGCTTGGAAGCTTATATTTCCAGTGGGGTCCTTCCTTTACAAGTTGCACACTTTCATTATTTCCAATGGGGCAAATCATTCCTTCTAAAAAGGAGTGAACAGATATCCAACCTGTCGTTTGTATACGCTCAAGCCCTTTTTCCACTTCTCGTACATTTCTTTCTGTGTCCAAGTCTTCATTGAAACCCATTTTGAGAGTTCTATTTTCTGGATGTCTATAAAGGTAAAGCGCTTTATCTTCGACTTCCATATTTAACCAATGAGGTGCTTGGTGATGAGGACAAAGCATTTCTTCGTGTCGAATAGCAAGTCCAATACGAACGAGTCTAGAGGCTATTCGGCTAAAGTAAAGTTGCCATGACAAAACATCCTTTTTTTGACTCTGCCCGCTACAACCAATAATCAACTGTTTGACTGTTTCTTCGGGGAAAAGAAAATCTTGATCTGTAGCAGAGGCTTGCAGAGCAAGTGGTTGGTGAATAATTTCTTCGAGCAGGTAAGTCATATCCTGAATAAAGTGGAAAGGTCTATCTGTTGATGGAACCACTTCTTTTTCATTTTCTATTGGCTGGGGAGTGTGTACTTGCTTAAATAGCAGGTACTCTTTCCACTCATGAAAAGGAGTAATTACTTTTCTCCATTCATTGCCTTCTTTACGGTAGCTCAAGCAACAGACAAAGTTAAATTCGAGGTGAAGCATATATTCTTCTAATGCTTCTACAGATAGGTCATATTTTTTCTGTACTTCAGCACAGGACAATTCATAATTTCTATTATTAAAAAGTTCCGCAATAATTCCGGACATAACGGGCTCTGTTAGATTTAAGTCTAACAGGTATCTTTCATAAGTTTGAGGCGTCGTAAAATATCTTTCGACCATGGAGGCAAAAATATTATTAGAAGATCTAGGTATAGAGTACCAAATAGGTAGAATATGGATAGGAACCTTGCGCAAGAGCCCCTGCACGTAACTCATATTAGGCTTAAAATCATCATCAAATTTTAAGATCTGATGATCATAATATTTACGCATCTCTTTGTTTACTAAAATAGCGTCATCTTCAAGAACAAAGAGCCCTGTTTGACTTAATTTTTGAAGAGTTTCAGCTAACTCAGAATCTGTTAGATCTAAGTTTTTCTTAAGCTTTACAAAAGGGATACGGATAGAACCATAGAGAATCTCTTCTAAGACCTCTACATCTTGGACTGTAAAAGTAGACATGAGTAGCCTATTGTCCAAGTCCATCTGATAATTATAATCCGCAAAATTGACTTTATTTTTACGGCTCACACATAAGTCTAACATAGGTTTAATTCTCTCTTAGTTCCCTTTCTACGGCTCTCGTTTGATCACGTTGTTTAAGCTTCTGCCTTTTATCATAGGCTTTTAGGCCTTTTGCTTTACCTACAGATAATTTAACCCGACCCCTTACTAAGTAAAGTGAAAGAGGTACTAAAGCTAAGCCTTTTTCCTGTGTGGCAGCTTTGAGTTTAATAATCTCACGCTTGTGCAATAAAAGCTTTCTATCTCTTCGCTCTTCATGGTTATTTATATTTCCATGTCTAAAAGGAGCGATGTGAGCACCGACCAACCAAAGTTCATCTCGCTTAATTTTGACGTAGCTCTCTTGCAGGTTGCCACCATTTTCTCTAAGAGATTTAACTTCCGTTCCAAGCAAAGCAATTCCAGCTTCGAATCTCTCTAAAATTTCATAGTTGTGCGTAGCCATTCGGTTACGAACCAATTCAGATTTTCCTTTTGATGTCATTGTCAATCCTACAAGAAGACCTAAGTATATGATGGAAATGGAAAATTGTCTAGTCAAAACACAACTTTAATTATAGAGTATCTCTTGACAGCATCCCCTCTCTTCTATTATCTTCATCCGCTAGTTAATACTAATTTTGGAGACCCCCACATGAAGTTTGTCATCCCTAAAGAAAACCTCTCTGAATTGATCACTCAAATACAGAATATTGTAAGTCATAAGCCAACTATTCCCATACTATCAAATTTTTTAATTGAAGCTGAGAATGGCGAATTAATTATTACTGCTACAGATCTAACAGTAGGTATGCGTTGTCATGGAGACGCCAAAGTTATCGAGGAGGGAGCTATTACTCTTCCTGCCAAAAGATTTTTTCAATTAACTCGAGAGTTAACAGCACCTTCATTAGAAATCACTTCCTCTGACGGAGAGACATCTGAGCTCAAAGCAGGTACTTCAAAATTTAAGTTTCACGGAATGCATCAAAAAGACTTCCCTGCTCTGCCTGACTTAAATTCAGCTATTTCCTTCGAAATGGAACAAAAAGTACTCAAAGAGATGTTTTTCAGAACTTCTTTTGCAGCATCGCGCGAAGATAGCCGCTATGTTTTAACAGGTATTTTATTCAAAATCCAAAATAAAAAAGGGCTTTTTGTTGGAGCTGATGGCAAACGACTTGCGGAGATCTCCACAGATCTCTTAGTCGATGACACTTCAGAAAGTGAACTTATTTTTCCTTTAAAAGCGGTTGAAGAAATTTATAAAAGCTTATCTGAAAAAGGAGACGTAAAAGTCTTTTTGATGCCGGACAAAATTGCTTTAGAAATCGGTCGCACAACGATTGTTACCAAGCTTTTGTCAGGTACCTACCCCGATTTTAAAAGAATTATTCCTGAGAAGCTTGAGACTAAAGTCAATTTACACAGAGAAGAGCTTATTTCTCTTTTAAAACAAGTCTCTCTTTTTACAGATGAAGACAATCAATCCGTTCGATTTTTGTTTTCAGATGGTCTTTTGAGCTTAAAAGCAAACCACTCATCGATTGGAGAGGGAGAGGTCTCCATGCCTGTTAACTATCACAAAGAGCCCTTGGCTATAGCCTTTAATCCTCATATTTTCTTGGATATTTTAAGACATAGTCGAGATGAAACCATTCAACTGGGCTTAAATGATCCTTACAATCCTGGTATTATTACAGATCAATCGACGGCTAGATTTGTGATTATGCCGATGCGTTTAAATGAATCTTAAATGGCACAGATCGATCAGTTATCGCTTTGGAATTTTAGAAATTATTCCAAAGCGAATTTAACACTCAGCCCTAAAATAAATATTTTTATTGGAAAAAATGGCCAAGGCAAAACAAATTGTTTAGAAGCCATTGGTTTACTTTTTACGGGCAAGTCATTTCGAACATCGCTTTTGAAAGAAGCCATTCTTCACCAAGAGAGTCATTTTTCTGTTCAAGCTCGCTTCCAACGTCACTCTATTGACCAATCACTTACGCTTGATTACGCTGCTAGAAAAAGACAGCTGAAACATAACGATACAACATACACGAGTTTCGCCCCTCTCATTGGCCTCATTCAAGGTGTCTTTTTTTCAGGATTTCAAAACCAATTAATTAAAGGAGCTCCTAGTTTAAGGCGTCGATTTTTAGATGTCCAAAGCGCCCAACTAGATCCCTTATACTTGCATCACCTACGCCGATACCAGCACGCGCTTAAAGAGCGAAATGCGTGCCTTCGTACAAAGCAAATAAAGAGCTTAGAGTTTTATGAAGAATTAATGGCACAAAGTGCTCCTTATTTGGTGGAGCAAAGACTTTTAGCTATCGAAGAGCTAGAGGTTCTCGCCCAGACAAAGCACGCACAACTTACGGGGCAAAATGAAGCCTTTACTCTGCTCTATCAAATGCACCCAGCTCTTTCAAAAGCGCCCACTTCTTTAGAATTTTTGAACCTTTTTAAATCTGAGCGAAGCCGCGATATAAAATCGGGATTTACAACACTTGGGCCCCATCGCGACGATCTCTTATTCTTCCTTAATAAATATGAAGCTCGAAAGTACGCATCAGAAGGGCAAATACAATCTCTTATTACAGCGCTCTACTTGGCTGAATATCAGAGAATTTGGGAAAAGTCACAAGAGCCTCCACTTTTTTGTATTGATGACATAGGACAAAATTTAGACAAGAGTCGACTTGAAAAGCTTTACCAATTGTTAGATCAAATGGGACAGGTTTTTATTACCACTCCTAAGAAATTAGACTATCATTTTAAAAGTGCCGTTAAGTCATTTAACATTGTGAATGGAAACGTCTTACGCGCACAAGAGCAAAGCGCGCTTTTTTGAATGAGGTCTTTTCAAATTACGAACCACCTCTAAAGCACAGATTCTTCTTATTTTCTTTTTAGCGTATAAATTACAGCTTGGAAGCAAAAGAGGGGGATGCTTTTTGTTTTCAAGAAAACGATCTAAATTGGGGCATGTATAGTTCGACAGTGTATAGGAACCTATTTTGACACCTTTTTCAAAGACCTTATCTTTCGAATGTTTTTCAATATACCAGGAATATATAGTTAAACCGAGTGCCGATAAAATAAAAACTCCAGATGTGATCATAGTTCCTATAGGGTTTACCATAGACAATACAACACCTAGCGTTCCCAAAAAACCTGCTGTTAATCCAACAAGACTTGAATAGAACTTTCGATACACCTGAGCTTTATAAGCTTTCAAAAGCTTATCTGCTTGGATGACGGCTAAAGTTCTTGTTTTTATATCCGTTGAACTCATTTGGTTCAAAAGAGTATAGGCCTCTTCTTTGATTCGAGCTGCCATAATGGCTCCTACACGCCTTTCTAATCTGGCTTCCTTTCTGTCCATTAATCGACTTGCTTTCAACAAAAACTTATTTCCATAACTATAATCTTTTGTCTTTTCTTGAATTAAAATTTCTTCTAAGCGAGTGACTCCCACAGATTCATACAACAGTTTCATTGCAGATCTATATTTTGAAAATTCATTTTCATAAATATCCAGGCTTGCGTCATCCTTAAGAGCCGTTTTCATTTTTTCAATAGAACGAGAAAGACGTGCTATTTTTATAGCCTCCATAATAGAGTAGATTAGAAAAGAGCCTACTGAAAGCAAACCATTTGCAAATGACAGACGAGCTACTTGCCTTGCCGACTCTTTTATGACGCGTGTGGCGAGTTCTATAGAAACAACAGCACCCGATATAGATGCAGAGTTTGACGTGATATTCATACTCGTATCACGAACCGCTTCACTGTCCTTAAGGTGGTATGCTCGGCGCATAGCAAAAGCATCCAGACCTAAAGCATAGCCTGCAACAAGACCCCCTGAAAAATAAAAAGGCAGCCCTATACGAGCAAATAATTTATTACATTTCAAAGTATTCAAGAAAGATACCTTTTTGGAAATCCACCTTCCAAAGCCTCTGATAATTTGTATAGCTGTTTCAGCAATAGCTTCTGTTAAAGTAGCTCTTGTTGTCATATTAACAACTCTTTCAACATGCTTATTATCTAAGAAAGGTTTCTCTTCTTGTGCTTTTCTAATGGTATGAGCATCCACTAACCTAGAGTAATCTCTTGGCAAATCCAAAGATCTAGCTGTATTGTCAATTGAACTCATGTAAATTACCGACTTTATTTTAAAAATCTTCCAATAAATTTAAGTATCTAGTAAAACCACTAAGGGTAAGTTAATCTACCGATTACCACTCCTATATGATATCAAAATAATATTAAGATGTTATTAAGAAAATAGGTAAAAATAATTTTAATTCAGGTTCTGTATGAGTTCATCCGTGATCCCTCCATTTGAGGGAAAATTTAAGTCTATTTTACTTTATGGGCCACCCGGTTCAGGTAAAGGAACCCTAGGCAAATTTCTCAGCAGTGTTGGAAGCCATTTTCATCTCTCCTCTGGCGATATTTTTAGGCGACTTCCTATTGACTCCCCTGCGGGAAAGATTGTCCACCAGTACATTTCTAAAGGCCTTTTGGTACCAGATGAGGTCACTATCAAGATTTGGCATTACTATATGTCTGGCTTAATTGCGACAAACCATTACTATCCTCAACAGCAACTTCTCCTTTTGGATGGAATTCCTCGTACTGAGACACAAGTAGAAATTCTAAAAAAATATATCGATGTTCAGAAAATTATTCTTTTAGATGTAAAACAAGAGGGAGACCTTTTTAAAAGGCTTCAAAAACGAGCGCTGATTGAAAAACGACTCGATGATCAGAATCCCGATGTTTTTAAAACAAGAATGGATCTGTACATGAAAGAGACGACGAAAATTTTAAAAAGCTATCCAAGTGATCTTGTCGCAGAGTTTAGTGCAGATCAAAAGCCTTTGGAAGTATTAAGAGATGTTCTCGTAAGACTTTGCGATTTACTCGCTTAAAAAAAAATCGGAGTAGAGGGATTCGAACCCCCGACCTACTGCTCCCAAAGCAGCCGCGCTAGCCAAGCTGCTCTATACTCCGAAAATTGTCCACATAGACTATCAAAAGTTCTCAATTTTTTAAAAGCAAAAAGCCTTTTCATTTCTAAAAAGGCTTTTTGACAAGTATTAAATTGAGATTAAAGTCGCTTAGATTGAAAACCCAAAGATTTCAAAAGCTTTTTTTACAGCTTTTTTCTCCTTCTTTTTCCTCTCATCTAATGAAATTTCAAGAGCCTCTGCTGCTTTAGCTAGCTCAAGGACTTTTAATTGCAGACCCTCTTTTTCATCCCTCAAAGCAACAAGGCTTTCTAGTGCTGCCCCACGAGATTTTAAGTCCTCATCAATCAATTGAACAAGCTCTTGTGGAGTATTTGCCTTGATTCCAGATAGATCTTTAACCGTTCTAGCAAACTTATTTTGTTCAGCATCTGCCACTACAATCTTTTCATCAATCCCTTGAGCTTTACTCTCTAAAACTTTTCGAGCCTCTTTAAGATCGTCAGAATTACTCGTTTTTTGCCGTTTATCGCACTCTTGCAAAGCGAGTAAATGGACAGCTCTTTCCTTAACCAAAGCATTGAGAGTTTCAATATTAGCAACCACTTTTAACTTTAAATCTTGAATCATCATTAAAAGTTTTGTTTGTCCTGAAACATTTTCTCCAGCTAATATCGACTTACTTTCATCAGCTTTCACTTCAGTAATAGCCAGCTCAACTCTTTCTTTCAGTTTAAGAGTTTCTTGATGTTTAGATTCAAGTGTTTTATCGACACCGTATGCTTCTTCAAGACGACTTACAGCTTTAGCTATAAACTGAGCAATTTCATTATCAGAGTATCTTTCAAAGATATTAAGTTTATTGAGTGCTGTCGACACAATGAGCTCTGAAGAAAGCGGCTCATCAGATCGAACTAAAGCAGCTATGGCTTCCTCGATCTTAGCACTCACTTTCCCTTTTACATAGGCGTCTACGGCAGCTTTACCTGTGAGTTTTTCTTCAAGGGCATCCTCAAATGCATCCTGAGGCTCAAGGGAAGCATACGCATTTAAAACTCCTGCAAGTCTCGCTTGTTCATTTACCCAGCGTTGAATAGATGGGTTGTTAATTCCTACTGTTTCAAAAGCAGGTAATTCAGAGAGCTTTTCTTTAAGAGATGCATTTGCATGATTTAAATCTACTGTCACATCATTTAACTGAGCTTTAAGTTTTGTGACATATCTTGCTCTTAAATCCACTCTATTTTGAATATCTGAAATAACGGCTTCTTTATCTTCTAAAAGCTTATCTAAAGGAGCGTTTTTAGAAGCTAATAGAGTACCAGCATTATTAGAGCTTTCTACAATGGCAACACTCACAACTTTTTGAGCCCTCTTAATAAGAGCAATTTCCTGATTTTTACTTTCAATTAATAGGGCCTTTGCGTCTTTGAAACTCTTACCCAAGATTTTATTTTGGGCTTTTTTAAATAAGGAGGTGTCACTATCTGCAGGTAAAAATTCAGGTTGATCTAGAAGATCATTTAGCTCTTCATTGGCTTTTCCTAATTTAGATTGAAGATCTGTTGATTGCATTTGTAAAGCACGAGAAGCCTCTTTCTTCGCGGATTCTGAAAGGACTTTCACTTGTTCCTTCTTAGCCAGTAAAGAATTCTTAGCAGCTTTAGCCTTTTCCAAATTTGATTCTTCTAGATTAAGTAAAGAGTTTTCCTCATTTAACTCAAACAATCCACGAGCCACCAACTCAGCTTTTGCTTGAGCCAATTTTCCGGTAATATTATTTAGGAATTGAGGGTGTAACTTTGTGTTGTCTAAATCAAAAGCTTTCAACGCATTGGATACTTTAGCTAAATCTTCACCAAATGTTACGCTACCTGATCTTACTTCACCTAAAAAAGCATCCACACTTTGAGAGACTTTCTCATAGCTCTGATAGATTTCAGTTATTTGAGCAGCAATTCGTTTCTTCTCAGCTTTAAATTCTTCAAGGTTTTGCTCAGCCTCAAGTAAATTTGCCATTAAACGATCTTGTTTTATATCATTACGATAATAGATATCTTTTTCTGTAGTTTCTCGTCTAACAGCTTCTGGAGTACTAGGACCTTTATGAAGAAGAGGCTTAGCCGATTCTAACGTTTCTAATTGCCCTTGATTCAGTAAAGAAGCGGATCTAGCAAAAGCATTCTCTAAATCATTTTCTTCTGATTTCAAATGAGCATTGAGACGCATTTCAAAATAAAGCTGAATATCAGCTGAATTTGTTAGAGAATCAAGCTTTAAAACTTCTTCTTTTTTACTTTCTAGTGCAGTGATATTTTTTCTTAATTTTGTAATTTCACCTTGCTGAACTTGTATGAGATTTTGCACAGCATTTAACTTTTGAATCAGAGATTTGCCAAAACAATCGGCAGATTCAACGCCTAAAGCATTATCCAATACTTTATGTAGCTCTTTTTGTTTCGCGAGATAGGCATTGTTAAGTTCTAACTCTTTGTGGGTAAGCTCTATCTGTTTATGTATTTCAAGCTCTCCATCCTTTAATCCACTCTTTGCTTGACGCTTCATACTCGCTAAATCTCTACTTAAAGAATGAACAGTCACTCCATCCTCAGTTGAATTTTGAGTAAGATTTTTTCTTACAAGTTCATAAGCATCAACTAATTCATTTCTTATATCTAGCGCTGATCCACCTTTGCTCGTATGGCTAATTTGAGGTAAACTAAATGCATCAAGAATGTTTAAATCACTATAGACACCTTCAAACGCTCCTCTATTTTCAACGACCGATTGAGCATAAACATCTTTGTTTTGAGTTATAATAAGATCATTTTTGAGCTCTTTATCTCCTACACGAAGCTCCGTTTTTGCCATCTCTTTATCAATTTGCTCCGCAAAGAGGGTCTTTAAGGCTTTTGGAGATTGAAGCTCTTTAGTAAAGTAAGCATTATCCGCTCTATCTTTACATATAGCATCTAACTTAGTATTAAACTCTTGTATTTTACTTTGAACATCAAGCACTGTCGATTCAATGGAACTACCCAGCTTATCACTTAGTGTATCGACTAGATTCTTCTTAACATCCTTAATCTCAGTCATTAGAATGTCTTCAGGTTCTTTTGATGAAAAAAAACGGTCTACTTGTTTGGCAAAATAGCTAGAAATTGGATTTGACATGGGATTTTACTCTCTTTTTTATTATTTTATTATTACTATATTAAATATCCTATTCCTGATTATAGTATTTAATAAATAAAAAGTCAACTTTAATTTACTGTATTTAATAGATTGTAAACAAAAAAAAACGCTTCAAAATGAAGCGTTTTAAACCGTTAAGCCTACTTTAAAAACTCTTTTATATAGAGTAATCTACAGCTAAGATCTCCTCAAGAGACATCTTAAGACTGTCAACCCCTTGATCAAAACCGAATCTCACAAGAAGTGAGTTTACATAGGCGAGCTCTGACTCTAGATGATCTACTTGGCTCTCTAGAGAGGCTATTTTGGCGTTTAATTTTGTATTATCCATATTATTATCTCCAGTAAAACATATTTACCACATACTAAATTATACACATTTTATTAATAAATAACAACTATTAGTTTAAAAACTAATCTGTAATGTAATTAATCTCTTGAGAGGTAATAGGAAAATTTTGAAAACCTTGCTTAAGATCACATTCCTGCTGCAAGACCTCCTCTTGGAGGCGTTCTTTTAAAAAAGTAAGATTCTTTCTTACATCTTGTGGATCCACCTGTTTGACAAGTCTTTTTTTTAGTTTTTCTTGAAGTTTTTTGATTTCAGGAATACTGGCGCTAAAGACTTGAAGATGCTTTTCAACTTCCATCTGTTTAATTTTTGTTTTGAGCTGTTTTTCTAATTTGACTGCCCGAGCTCTTTGCTGGTAAAAGTCCTTACATTTTTGTCCGTCAAAATGAGTCTCTAAATCGTCTTTAACTTCGTCTAAAAAGCTGAGTTCCTCTCGAAATCCTTGCATAAATTTTTCTCTCTCAAATTCAGATAATAAGCGAAATTTAAAAGAATTCATAATCCTTTGTCCTTGGGTGACCTTTGTTTTTTGTTTGAAAATGGAAGCCAATTTTTAAATTTTTTTTTGCACCTATTTTTAATAAATGGTGACTTGAGTTTTATTGATTATCACTTTATTATTTGCAAGAATTTCTTAAACGATAGAGTAACGATGGCTAAACTAATTATAGACGACACTTCTGAAGCATTTGATATCCCAGATAACAGCCCTATTGCTGAGGCTTGCGAGGGAGCTGGTGTCCCTTTTGCCTGCACTGAAGGTGTTTGTGGAACTTGCGTTATTGAAGTCAAAGAAGGAATGGAAAACCTCTCTGAGTTTACCCAAGAAGAAGAAGATTTTTTGGGTGATTTAGATACAGAGCGACTCGCTTGCCAATGTAACATTAAATCAGGAACAGTAAAGGTCTCGTATTAATATTATGGCTCAAGAAATTACTATAGATATGACTATTGAGGAAATACTCTCTACGTATCCTCAAAAAAGTCAAAAAATCGCTCAAGCGCTTCAAAATGCAGGGCTCAATTGTGTTGGCTGCCATGCCTCTACCTGGGAAACTCTTGAAATGGGAGTTCTAGGCCATGGAATGACTCAAGATAACCTTCAAAATTTGGTCACATTACTCAATGCTATTCTCAACGAAAAAGTGGACTCCTCAACCATCACCATTACAAAAAGAGCTGCAGAAAAGTATCGCTCTATTTTAAAGAGTGAAGGAAAGGGTGAGTATGGACTGCGCTTTATGGAAAAAGCTGGAGGCTGTTCAGGCTTTGAATACACTTTAGATTACTCTGAAAAGGCCCTTGAAAACGACTCAACATATCATTCTGAGGGACTTGAAATACACATTCCTAAAGAAATAGAAGAACGCCTTTTGGGTAGTGAAATAGATTATATTGATGGTCTCCAAGGAGCCGGTTTTAAAATCTCCAATCCAAACGTCAAATCATCTTGTAGCTGCGGCACTTCCCACAACTACTAAAAATGTATCGTTTCTTTATGCACATCTAGTGCAGCTTCCTTAATAGCCTCTGAAAAGGTAGGATGAGGAAAACAAAGAGCTCCCAGCTCTTTAGCAGTGACCTTTTTCTCAATAGCTAAAGACCCAATAGCAATCATCTCTCCTGCATGTTCACTCATAATATGCATCCCAATGATGATATCGCTCGCTTCATCTACTATAATTTGAACAAGCCCTTCTTTAGCATCCACGCAATGTGCTCTGGAATTAGCCATAAAAGGAAATTTTCCTATTTTTGGATTTAAGCCATGAGCTTTAGCTTCCTCAGCTGTAAACCCTACAGACGCTACCTCAGGCTGAGTATACATAACATTCGGTATGGTCAGGTAGTTGACTTTAGGTTGAGAGCCTGCGATCTTTTCCACTACAGCGACCCCTTCTTCTGAGGCTTTGTGTGCTAACATAGGCCCCTCCACCACATCTCCAATGGCATAGATATGAGACTGGCTTGTTTGAAAAGAGGGGTTTATTTGAACGCGTCCTTTTTCATCGCTTTGAATGCCCGCACTTTCTAGATTTAGTCCCTCTGTATAAGGCTTTCTTCCAATAGATACTAAAATCACGTCAGAGTCTATCTGAACGACCTCGCCTTTAGAATCATTTAAAGTGAGTTGAAATGAGTCCCCCTTTCTCTCTTGAGAGACAAATTTATGACTAAGAAGAAACTTTAGCCCTTGTTTTGTTAAGGTTTTATGAAGAGCTGAGCTAATCTCTGGTTGTAAATTACCCCCAATATGATCTAGAGCCTCTACAAAAGTCACTTGAGAGCCCAGTCTATTATAAACCGAGCCTAGTTCAAGGCCAATGACACCCGCTCCAATAATCACTAAATTTTTAGGCACTGATTCCAGAGATAAAGCACCTGAAGAAGAAATGATTTTTTTTTCATCAATAGGCAAGCTGGGAAGTGAAATAGGCGTTGATCCTGTCGCAATAATCACATGTTTCGCATGAATTGACTGTGTTTCATTTTCAGATTGAAGAATCACTTCAGTGGGGCTTTTAAAAGAGGCGGTGCCCACAAAATGCTGAACTTTATTGCGTTTTAAAAGGCCACCTATACCCATATTGAGACCTTTTACAACACCAAGCTTTGTCTGCATCAGAGTTGAAAAATTCAATGAGAGGTCTTGAAACTCAAGCCCATGCTTTGATCTGTGGTTTTTATCTTCGAAAAGTTGTTCTGAGTAATAGAGCAATGTTTTAGAAGGAATACAACCTACATTCAAGCAAGTGCCCCCTAAATTATTTTCCTTTTCAACTAAGATAGTTTTAAGTCCTAACTTTCCAGCTCTCAGTGCTGCAACATAACCTCCAGGTCCTGCTCCAATCACTAATAGATCACATTCATGCGCCATAATTTCACCTTTTTTTTTGGCCATAATTTGCCTAAAGATCTATCAAAAGGCAAGCAGGATCTTCAATTAAACGAGCAATATGGGCCAAAAAAGAGACTCCATCTTTTCCATCCACTATGCGATGATCATAAGAGAGAGCCAACACCATCATGGGGCGTATGACCACTTGCCCGTTGATGGCGCATGGCCTCTCAGAAATCTTGTGCATCCCTAAAATAGCGCTTTGGGGAGGGTTAACAATAGGTGTTGAAAAACTCGATCCAAAGATACCCCCGTTTGTAATGGTAAATCCCCCTGCCCTCATTTCATCCATAGAGAGCTTATTGTCTCTTGCCTTTGTAGATAGATTGACAATAGCTTGCTCAATCTGAGCAAAGCTCATTTGATCACAATCTGCTAAAACAGGAACCACGAGTCCTCGCTCTGTACTCATTGCAACATTGATATCTACATAATGGCGATAAACAATGTCCGCTCCATCAATGTATGCGTTCACAGCAGGATAAGCTTTTAATGCGCTGGAGACGGCTTTGACAAAAAACGACATAAACCCAAGCTTCACTTCATGCTCTTTCAAAAAAGCATCTTTATGCTTCTTGCGCATTTCTAAAATAGCGCTCATATCTACTTCATTGAACGTAGTAAGCATAGCCATGGTTTGCTTAGCATCTACAAGTCTACGCGCAATAGTCTGCCTAATTTTACTCATTCGCTTACGCTCCTCAGAGCGAGACTCCGAAGCTTTTTTCTCTATTTTAGGCGTTTCTTTTTTTGATATGGGAGAGCGTAATTCCTCCACAAAGGACTCAGGCTTCCTTCTCACTTCATCAAGAAGAGAAGAGCTCTCTTGCTCTTGTTTTGGATCTGCTGTTTCTTTAGGGGGCGCGCTTTCAGGGGGTTTATTTTCTACAGGCTGACTTTCAGGCGTTTTAACTTCTTCTTTTTTTTCAGAAACTTCAGGTTTAGCTTCCTCAGTAGTTGTTGCCTTAGAAGGATCCACCGAGCCGATGACTTGACCAATTTTGACAACATCACCCTCTTTGATATCCAGCTTAAGCTCTCCATTTTCTGGGGAAAACAAAACTTGATTGACCTTTTCTGTCTCTATTTCAAGAATTTCCTGATCCATTTTAACCTGAGAGCCATTCGCTACTAAAATAGTCCCAACGGTGGCTTCAGTAATCGATTCTCCAAGAGATGGGATTTTGATTTCTATACTCATTTAGATTCCTCATTAAACAAAGTCTTCATCAGTTTTTCAAAGCTTCGCTGATGCCCTTTATGAAATCCTTCTGCCGTTGAAGCACTACGCGGACGACCACAATATTTCAAAGGCATCGATTTAGGAAGGTGTTTTTTTAAAATAGGTTGAATGTGATACCAAGCACCCATATTTTTTGGTTCTTCTTGCACCCAAAAGCACTTTTCACAAGCTTGATACTTTTCAATGATTGCCTGCAGTTTTTCCTGATGTACAGGATAGAGCTGCTCTACTCTTATAAAGACTAAATCCTTTCGGTTATTTTTTTCTCGAGCATCCAAAAGATCATAATAAATTTTCCCTGTGCAAAAGATTAAGACTCGCGCCTCGACTCCTACCATAGGATCATCTATAACTTCTTGAAAGCTACCTGTAGACAAATCCTTAAGAGAAGAGACACATTTAGGATGCCGAAGTAGTTTTTTTGGAGTAAAAACAATTAAAGGTTTTCGGTAATACTTTAGAGCTTGCCTGCGCAAAAGGTGAAACATTTGAGCGGGAGTAGATGGCATCGCTATAAGCATACTTTTATTTCCAGCGAGCTGTAAAAACCTCTCGACTCTTGCAGAAGAATGCTCCGGACCCTGGCCTTCGTATCCATGTGGCAATAAAAGGATTAAATTACTCAATCGATTCCACTTTTCCTCTCCACCTGAAATATAAGCATCAATAATGATTTGACCTCCGTTTGCAAAATCACCAAACTGTGCCTCCCACAGAACGAGTCCTTTTGAGGTGGAAATACTATAGCCATATTCAAATCCAAGGCAAGCGTACTCTGAGAGAGGCGAGTTATATACAACAAACTTTCCTTGACCTTCTTTCAGATTATTTAGAGGGATGTATTTTTGAGATTTTTTTTGATCGACGATAACCGCATGCCTATGACTAAACGTCCCTCTCTCTGAATCCTGGCCTGCTAGACGAATCGAAAATTCTTCGTATAGTAAAGAAGCATAAGCTAAGTTTTCGACTAAACCCCAATCTAAAACAGCTTGCTTTTGCTCTTCTAATACAGCCGCTCTACGCATCCCTAGAAGCTGAGCTATTTTTTTATGTGGAGTAAAATCTTGAGGAATTTCAGTTATCTTAGTCACTATTTCTTTCAAGATTTCTTCCTGAACGTGCGTCTGGACCTCTTTATAAAGATCATCCTCAGACTTAAGCCTAGACTCTTTCCAGTAACCCCACCTATTTCCAAATAGTTTTTCTCTATCTAAATCTTCCCCTTGAAGGTTTTGACTTTCAACTAAAGCTTGTTGCAGAGAGTCTTTAAATTTGATTTCTTCTTGCTCTGCAGTTTTTTTCTCTAAAACACCTTCATTAATAAGCTGATCTCTATAAATCTCTCTAATAGATTTCTTAGCCCGAATCAGTCGATATTGAAGGGGCTGTGTGTAAGCGGGCTCATCTCCTTCATTGTGTCCATATTTTCGATAACCATTGAGGTGAATAAAAACATCACACTTAAACTTTTGCCTCACTTCAACGGCAAGATAAGTGGCAAAGAGACACCCCTCTGGATCTTCAGCGTTCACATGAAAAATAGGTGTATCAAAGGCTTTCCCTATATCCGTTGGATAAGGCGTGGACCGATCTTCTTTTGGTAGAGTGGTAAAGCCTATTTGATTATCCATGACTATATGTATGGATCCTCCTGTTTCAAACCCCTCGAGATGACACAGTTGCATTCCTTCATAAATAACGCCTTGCCCCGCAACAGAGGCATCTCCATGCACTTGAATGGCAAGGATTCGACTGCGATCTACATCTTCTTTATGCACTTGTTTCGCTCTAACTTGTCCTAAAGCAATTGCATTTACTGATTCTAAATGACTTGAATTTGGCGGGATAGAAATGTGCATGCGTTTACCCTGGCGACTTTCAATATCCGCTGAGTACCCTTTATGATATTTTACATCTCCAGAGCCTTCTTCTTTAGTGGGTTCATAATTTTCTGAAAATTCTCTAAACAAAAAGGCATAGGGTTTTTCAAAAATATTAGCTAGGAGATTAAGCCTGCCTCTATGAGCCATGCAAATGACTATTTCTTCTACACCCTTTTCAGCTCCTTGATCCACAATTCCACGAATAATTGGAATAAAGGTATCTAGACCTTCAATAGAAAAACGCTTTTGTCCCACATACTTTGTGTGAATAAAGGACTCTAAAATCTCTGCACGATTCAAAAAATGTAGAATTTGCATTTTGTCATCTAGAGATAAGCTCTTAATAAATTCTTTCTCTACACGCTCTTGTATAAAAGCTATCAGCTCTGGATTTGTAATATGTTTAAACTCAAACCCCACACGAGAGGCATATAGTTTTTTTAAATGATCTTCTAAGTCTGCTATCGACGCTTTATCTTGAGCGAGTAATCCATGAGTTGAAACTTCAGCAGAAGAATCTGTAAATCCATAAGTATGAATATCTAAAATAGAAGGAGACTCTCTTTTTTCCAAAGCAATAGGATCTATATCAGCCGATTGAAAACCCCAAGTTCTATAAGCTTCAATAAGTTGCAGCTCTCTTTGACTAGAAGAAATTTCATCTGAAAAAGTATTAGACGCTCCATAAGTTTGCGCAAACTCCATCCCCTCAAAAAAGCGTCTCCAAGAGGTATCAATTTCTTGGGGATTCTCTAGATACTGCTCATAAATATCCTCAACAAACTGATAGTTATTGAGTTGCGTAAATGAAAGATGCTTATTTTTCTTCTCCATAACCAATCGCCCTCCCTTCTTTCCCCTATATTAAAAATATGTTTTTAAAACTATCTTTGAATTTACTTATTTTTCCATTTCAAAAAAAACACAAGTTAGGTAAAAAGCTCCTCAAAAAAGGAAAGAGAGCCCAATATGAACTCTCTCGACAACCCCTTCAGGATGCGAGTATGAAAAGTGAAAGATTAAAAAAGCTAGAAACTGAACTGAAAGATTTAGAACAGTGGCAGAAGTTAGGCCTAGTTCCTAAAAAAGATACCGTCAAGCACCAGGAGGAAATCGAGGCCATCCGCTCGAAAATAACAGAAGAGAGTGATCGATTAAAGTTCTTAAAAGAAAGCGGTGAAGTTGAAGAGTATATCGTTCCTAAAAAAACGCCTCAAAGAACTCCCTACTCTGATCATCCCACTATCCCTGATATGGACATACAAGATGATGATATAGATAATATGGAAGTCACCATGGAAACAGTAACGCTTGCTGCAGATTCCACGACAACAAGCGAAGCTAAAGACGACGACTCATTTGAAGATTATACGCGAGCGGATGAAGATGACCCATTCAGCGACAAAAACCGCTGGAGACGAGGAATTTTGGATGCTGATCCCGACTCCGACCAATGGTGATTTAAGCCTTTACTTCCACCTCCCCTTCTGTACAAAGAAATGTGATTACTGTCATTTTTTTGTTTTACCAAACAAAAAAATGTATAAGGATCAATTACTACATTCCCTTTTGTTAGAAATAAATTTGCGCCGCCCCCAGTTAGAAGATTCTAACATATGCTCCATCTATTTTGGTGGAGGCACTCCAGCTTTAGTAGGCCCTGAGTATATTGAAAGGCTACTTAAAGAATTGTCTTCCATCGTCTCAATAGAAAATATTGAAATCACCCTGGAGCTCAATCCAGAGAATCAATCGCTAGAACTGTTACAAGGTTATCGAAAAGCAGGCATTAATCGCTTGAGTTTAGGGGTCCAATCATTTGATAATGACCTTTTAAAGAAGTTGAGTAGAACCCATACAGCAAAAGATGTAGATTTAGCTATTAACCATTCTTTTGAAGCTGGATTTGAAAATATATCTATCGACCTCATGTATGACCTACCGACTCAAACAGTTGCAGACTGGCAAAACACACTTGAGCGGGCTATTTCCTACCCTATCGAACATCTCTCTTTGTACAATTTATCTATTGAAAAAGAAACGGTCTTTTATAAACATCGAGAAAAAATTACAGAACAAATGCCACAAGGAGAACTCTCTTTAACACTTTTTGAGATGGCTTGTAATCTCTTAAAAGAAGGAGGCTTCACTCCCTATGAAATTTCCGCATTTTGTAGAAAAGGAGCTTATTCAAGACACAACACAGGTTATTGGCTACAGCGCCCTCATTTAGGTTTTGGTCCATCAGCCTTTTCTCTTTTTCCTCCTAATCGCTTTCAAAATGTAAAAAATCTAAAAAAATATTCTGAACTACTTAAAGAAGATCAACTTCCTACTGATTTTACTGAAACTTTATGTAAAGAGGCTTTCTTAAGAGAGAGTTTTGCGCTTAACCTTAGACTCTATCAAGGGTTAAGCTTGCCTGAATTTACTAATAGATTTGGCTCTTTGTCCTCAGAGCTTAAAGAGACTCTGAAGCGACTTGAAAAAATAGGTTGGATTACAAAAAAGGATCAAAGAATTTTTCTAACTGAATCTGGAAGACTCTATCACGATTCTGTAGCAAGTGAACTAGTTTACTAAAACGTCAGAAAACCCTTCATCATGATACAATTTCATTTCAGGAGGAACACTATCCACAAAATTCTCAAGATATCTAGCTATGGAAGACTCATAAGAAGAATTCGATTTCTCTAAAGGGATAGTAGAAACTTTTTCTACTAAACTCGGTACATACACTGCAAAAAAATCACTCATTTTCTTTGAGGAATCAGCACCCTCTCTAAGTAGTGAACAAACAAAGGATTGAATAGCATTTTCAGAGATAGATTTCCCTTGAATCTCATGTCCCTTTATTATTTGATTCATACGTTCAAAATCTAGCTCTGTTTCTAAGTGTTTTTTATTTAGAGCATATTTTAAAACTCTCAAAGTATCCTCTACTAATAAACCGCGTGAGTAAAGATTCAACAAAAACTCTTTTGCATACACATATTTTTTAGGAGAAATATGTGCTAGAAGTGCTTCATACGCTGGGGCGTCATTTCCCACTTCAGAACCTATCCCTGAATCCTCACTTAACCTGGAAGATAAAGTTCTCACTGAGTTTACATCGCTTATAACAGAGGCACTTTCAAAAACAGAAGCAAGCTCAGAGTCGCTGCTAACAATTGATTGAGTATCTATAAAAGCTGCTCCTAAATCCTCACTTAACCTGGAAGATAAAGTTCTCACTGAGCTTATGTCACTTATAACAGAGGCATTTTCGAAAACAGAAGCTAGCTCAGAGTCGCTGCTAACGATTGATTGAGTATCTATATCTGAAGATGCTTTGACAAGTCGAGGCCCAGTATAGGAACCTGCTCGAATCCAATGAGGACTAGACGCTCTGTCTATATAGCCTGAAGTAACATCCATTTCTTCATCAATGCTCTCAAGGCTGTCTTTCTTTTGAGGTTTTGGTGTCTTTTTCAAAGGCTCATTTAAAAAGAAATTTACTCTCTCAAGCTCTCCATTAATTTCATTTTTTAAATCATTTAGTTGCCCCATAAGCCTTTGTTTTGCATGTGCAAGACTTCTTTTTAGAAGTACAAAATTCTTTTGTCGCTCATGAGCGATCTCAGTTGGATTTTTTTTCGTAGATTGCGCATAAGATGAATAAGCTTCTTTTGAAAAACTTTGAATCTCTTCTTTTACTTTGCTTTTAGTTTTTTTAAATTTGCTGTGTAAGGAATACCCACTTTCAATTGTATCAATGATAAACTCATCATGCTTTGCTACTTTTTCAGCCGTTTTATAAAACGAGGTTTTAACAAAGCTATATACCCCTCGCCTAAAGCTTGAAAAAAGCCTTGATAAAAGACTTTTATTTTTAGCTGATTTTTTTGAAAGTTTTTGAATTTCACGCCCTACCAAGGCTGGATTCTTAATAACAAATTCTGCTGTTTTAGAAGCTGCTTTTTTACAGATCGCTTTTTTAGCCTCAGATTTCATAATTTTAAACTCTGAGGGAAGTTCGCTGAAGTCGTGAAGTAGATCGATAGCACCAGCAGACAGTTTTCTCACATGAGTTTTGATAGGCTTCATTCGTTCACTCTTCTTTAAGTTTGCAAGTGCACGTTGAAAGTCATTTTCAGCTTCCTGAGTTTTTTCAAGGGCTTCATTATATTCATCAAGAGCCATAAGCACTTTAGGATCGCTAATTAAGTGTGAATGCAAGCGCTCTAAGCTTTTTAAACTTAGAGGATCGAAATGAAAATCATTAAAATCACTTTCTAATCGAACAAATCTCGATTGTATTTGATTTAACTCTTTTTTGCGCTGAATCAAAAGATTAGGATCTTTTTGGAAAACACTCACCAAACTAATTAGATTTGAGCCAATTTCCTGAGGTTTCGTTTGATTCTTTGTATTAATATTTAATATCTTAGAAAAAACAGAGGTTTTATAGACTGTTTTTTCGTTCAGATTTGAATAAGGATTCACCCTATTACAGAATTTTTGAAAACTCTTTTTATGCAAGCTATAGGCCTTATTGCCTATTTGAACATTAACAGATCTGCCTATACAGCGATGAAAGAGGTTCGCTATACGAATCCCTCTTTTATCAGAGCCTTCTTTATCTATAGATTTGTGCTGATTTTTACACATATCATAGAAATGAAGTCTATTTGATTGTTTCTGTACGTAAACAGGCATGAATTAATCTCCTTGTCTAATAATTATATCACAAAAATATTAAATTGTCAATACTTAAAAAATATTCAACCCTCTTAATTTCAGAACTTTATTGTTTTTATTTTTCAATCCTCCTTACAATAAGCATTTTAGCCCCCTTTATACGAAATCCACGAACCACCCCATTTTTAGATATTCAAAGCAGATTCTATTCCACCTATGTAAAAATGTAATTTAACACACTTTTAGAGCTTCTTCAGTTATTTAAAAAAAGGAGCAAGCAAATTCAATCGTGTACATCTTGTATGGATTCTCATAGAAATATTTAAATTACACCACATAGTAAAGTATGTTTATTGATTGAAAAAGAATTCAGAAATAGGCTAATATCCCGCAAATTAACTTTCTTTCAACAGGACATCACACGTGAGAAGATCTATTTGTTTTTGCGAGCCCTCCTTAGCCCTAGCGGGTCAAGAAGGCACTTGGAAATTTATTTACACAACCTCCCAAACTTTAGAAAAGGGAGCCTGTTTAAAATTTGATCTCCTTTCAAAAGGAAGAGAGATTGATTGGGAGCTTCCAACTCACGACCCTAAATCCAAATCAAACCTTATTTATTCAGTTATTAACGAAAAAACAATTGTTTATGCAAAGCCCGTAGAAGTTCCTCACCAATACGCGCCCCAGTATGCTTTTACGCTCCCCGAAAAAATTAAAGCTGGATCGACCTTCACCATTATCCTAGGCCCTTCTCCTAAACTTACAGCAAAACAACAGAAAACAGCGAAAGGAAGCACAAGTCAAAATCTAACGCAAAGAAGGCGCCATTTTCTGATTTACGTAGACCCGAAAGGGACGGGTGATTTTCAAGACCCTGAAATATTTACAATGGACGTGCGAGGAAATGAACTTCACTATATCCGCATCATTACCCCCTCGTTTGTCACAAGAAATAAACGCTTTGATATTGTCATTCGATTTGAAGATATTTTTGGAAATTTAACCAATAATGCGCCGGAAGATACTCTTGTAGAACTCTCTTATGAGCAACTTAGGGAAAACTTAAATTGGAAGCTCTTTATTCCAGAAACGGGCTTTGTGACTCTCCCCAATTTTTATTTTAATGAAGTGGGCACCTACCGTATTCAGCTTAAAAATTTAAAAACAAATCATATTTACTATTCTTCGCCCATTAAAAGTTTTGTTGGAGAAGAAAAAACACTTCTTTGGGGCATGCTGCATGGTGAATCTGAGCGTATGGACTCTCTAGATAATGTTGAAAATTGTCTTAGGCATATGAGAGATGAACAAGCTCTTAATTTCTTTGCATCTTCCTCTTTTGATGCTATTGAAGAGACTCCTGATGAAGGGTGGAAAGCTATTTCACAAAACATCGCTGAATTTAATGAATCAGATCGATTTACCACTTACTTGGGCTTTCAGTGGGTTGGAGAGCCTCAAAAAGAAGGTATGCGTCAATTTTTATACCTGAAAGATCAAAAATCTATTCTAAGATATAAAGACTCCAAATCAAACTCACTTAAAAAAGTTTATAAAGGCGCATCCCCTAAAGATTTTTTATCCATCCCTTCTTTTACGATGGGAAAAGGATGTGAATTTGATTTCAATGATTTTAACCCTGAGTTTGAGAGACTCGTAGAAATTTATAATGCTTGGGGCTCATCCGAATGTTGTGCCAAAGAAAAAAATAAATTCCCTATTAAGTGGGGCGGCAAAGGAGGGATGAAAGAATCTCCTAAAGGCTCTGTCATAGCAGCTCTCAAAAGAAATTGTCGCTTTGGCTTCGTAGCAGGAGGTCTCGATGATCGAGGGGTTTACACAGACTTTTTTGAGTCAGGTCAAGAACAATACACTCCAGGACTTACAGCTATTTTATCCGATGAACAAAGTAGAGAATCTGTTTTCCAAGCTCTCTACAACCGATCTTGTTACGCAACATCTGGAGCTCGTATACTGCTTGGATTCAATATTTCAGGCTACCGTATGGGAAGCGAAATCTCTACAGGCGAAAAGCCAGGCCTCGCAATAAACCGCCATATCCATGGATTTGTTGCAGGTACCAATCCTATAGAAAAAATTGAAATCGTAAGAAATGGAGACGTTATACACACGCTTACTCCCAACGAGAAAAATTATGATTTCACCTACGATGATTTAGTTGACCTCAGAGAGATCATCCTCAAATCCAAAGAGGCACCTCCTTTTGTCTTTTACTACATTCGCGTCATTCAAAGTGATGGTCATGTGGCATGGAGCTCTCCTATTTGGATAGACTATATAGAGAAGGAAAAGGGCGCTAAGAAAAGCGGAAAAAAATAAAGCCTGTTTATTTTAAATCATACTCTTGACAATATAACATAGCTCAAGCTAAACCTGCGTTACAGGGGAGCTAACAGTATGTCAACAGGATCTTGGTCACTAATAGCAGCAGGAGCGCTTACGCTACTTGCCATAATAGGATTTGCAATTGGTTCGCTTCTAAGCCGCCCTTCGAAAGAAAGTAATTCTCAAGAAGATCGCGAGAATTAACTCTACTTTAAAGACTCTAAGTGTTTTAAGTAGGCATCTCCGACTGGAACATCTTTGTAATCCTTAGACTCTTTACCTCTCTTTTTTGCAAAAAGGTCAATCATTTGATTGGCTAATACCTTCCCCAACTGAACCCCCTCTTGATCAAAAGAGTTGATATTCCAAATAAACCCTTGAAAAGCAACTTTATGCTCATAATAGGCTAGAAGTGCTCCGAGTGTAAATGGATCTAACTTCTTGCCTAATAAAACCCTAGAGGGTCTATTCCCTGGAAAGTTCTTGTTAGGATTATCGTTTTTATGGCCATTTGCTAAAGCCATGGATTGAGCAAACATGTTTGATAGTAATTTTTCATGTGAAAGAGTCCCTTGCACTTCAAGATCATCTCCGTACTGAGATTCTTTAAAGCTAATAAACTCAATGGGAACTGGAGTCGTTCCTTGATGCAGCATTTGAAAAAATGAATGCTGAGCATTTGTTCCTGGCTCACCCCAGATAATAGGTCCTGTATCAAAATCAACGGCATTCCCTTTTTTATCGATTCTTTTCCCATTAGATTCCATATCGAGTTGTTGCAAATGAGCTGCGAAGCGGCCGAGTGCTTGACTATAAGGAATAATAGCGACCGTGTGGTGATTGAGAAAAGTTCGATTCCAAATGCCGAGCAAAGCAGACATCAGGGGGAGGTTTTTTTTAGGATCACGCGTATTTAATGCGTGTTTATCCATATAATTTGCTCCTCGAAGAATTTCTTTGTATTGATCATATCCGAGACAAAAGGCGAGAGGAATACCTCCGACCATGGATGTAACAGAATAGCGCCCTCCAATGAAGTCCCACATATAAAAACGCTCTAAATAGCGTTCAGGATCATCAAGAGGACTTCCTTTCCCAGTTACAACGATAAAGTGCCCTTTAGGATCTAGTCCTTTTTTTTCAAAGTGATGCCGCATTAAAGCTTCATTAGTCAAAGTTTCTAAGGTTCCTCCTGACTTGGAAATAGAAGCTACGAGGGTTTTACTTAGATCGATACTCTGAGCCACTGAAGCGGCGTTATCAGGGTCTACATTTGAAACAAAATGTAGAGTTCTATTTGGCTTGTTCAAGTGCTGCATAGCGACCGTTAGCGCTTTCGCTCCAAGCTCAGAGCCTCCGATACCGACTACAACGAGATGGATAAATTTTTCATGCTCTTCATTATCTTTAATAAAAGCTTCTAATTTTTGGTTTTCGACTAGAGCCTCTTTAGTTGCAGCCTTTGCTTTTTCACTTTGATTTTGATCTTCGAAAAAATCTCTCATCGCTGTATGTAAAACAGATCGATTTTCAGACTCAAAACCTTCAATAAAGTTTAAAACTTCTCCGGACTGCATCGCTTGCATTTTATCAAAGACATTTGCCTCTTCACTTAATTTAATCAAGTGATCGAGAACGTTATCGTCTACTTGCTCTGTGGCGAATAAAAGACGAAAGTGTTCATTATCTACAAAAAATTGATTGACTCTATCTGGGTTAAAAGATTGAGGGTTCGTAAGGTCAAAGGGCTTTTGAGCTAATTTTCTCAGTTCATTTACAGAGGCATATTGATTAAAAATTGTCATTAAACTTTCCACTTTTTTTATATTCTTTAAAAGCTATTTCTTGAGTTATTCCTACAGGATCTTTCAAATAAACGATTTCACCTCCAGCTGCACAAAAACCTTCAAGCTTTCTTTTAGTCCATTCATCTACTTCAAGAATAAATAAAACATCTAAGCCTTCCCAATTGACAGCTAAATGTCTCTCAGATAGATACCGTACGGAATCTTTAGATTCAATAAGGTCAAAAATAGTCTCATAAAAGGCTATTTCTTTAGGATCACAAATTCTTTTCGAAGGAACTACAATTCCTAATGCGGGTGATGCAGCGGGTCTTTGATAAGGCAGAAAAGTATCACTAATAAATCCATTTGGATATCCCCCACAACCCCAACTTAATGCATGAGGAATGCAAATAGGTGATTTTTTAACTCCGATTTGAATAAAGTCAAATCCTTCATGGTCTAAGAGTTGGTAGATATGCAATCTAGATTTAATGTGTCCTGCATTAAATAAAACATATGGCAGAAGTACAGATGGAAATTGTGAAACAAGGACTTCAAAATAGTCTACAGCTTGTTCCATGCAAAAAAAACGTAGAAGATTTTGTCCGTACTCTGAATGGATCAAGTTATCAGGGACAACGTTCGATAAACTTTTGCAAGGCAGACCGCTGAGATTATGAAACGCTTGTGCATCAGAGAACCACTCCAAAAATTTATTTCTTAACATCAGCGTTTGCTCACTATCCCAAATCCATTTAGTCATTAAATCCAACGAGCCTTTAAAAATGAGACACCCAATAGTGTGATCTTCAAATTCAGACCATAACGTTTCAAAAAAGTGGTCTAGAGCAAGATGCAGAGATTTATATTGCGTCGTATCGGATAAGGGCAGAGGCAGGTCTCCAAAAAGCCCTAAATCTAAATCCCAAAGAATATTAAGCCCTTTATCAACTACTTTTTGAGCTTCTTTCTTTTGAGCTGTCCAATCGAGCGGAGAATCTAATTTAGCAGACAACGTAATTTTGACAGTATTAAAAGCATCTTGAGGCATATCAGAAAAATGCCCGTCAAAAACTTGGGGGATAGCCGTCTTTTTTGTTTCCTGTTCCATATAATTCTAGAATAATTTGAAATTAAGTCTATATTAACTATGTACACACATTTGGAATTTAGAAAAATAAAAAGAACGTTTTTTTTCCTTCCATAGGTTCATAAAATAGGATCCACCGTAATCAGAGACATCTGAAGTAAAGTATGGATTTGGGAAAAGTGAGCTAAAAGAAGAGTGGTCTAAAAAGTGGCGGGAAATTTGTTGAAAATAGTTTTCATCATCAGTGACTACATGAGCCACTCCACCGGGTTTAAGTACACGAGAGAGTTCATTTAAGAAAGGAGCTTGTATCAAGCGATGTTTTGCATGCCTTTTTTTAGGCCAAGGATCTGGAAAATTTATGGATATTTGATCTATGGTCTGTGTATCCACATAATGCGTAGCAATATCTAAGGCCTCTCCACAGCAAATAAGAAGATTATTTAGTCCCCTATTTTTCATTTTTGACCAAATTTTTCTAACTCGGTCAAAACGCATTTCAAGGGCAATCCAATTCCATTGGGGATACAGCTCTGCTTTTTGACAAATCCAATCTCCGTTTCCACTACAAAACTCTAAATGAATAGGATTGGGGGTGGAAAATAAATTTTGCAATGGGTTCTCTAAAAGGACCCTTTCGGTTCTTTGAGGAATATAAAGAATGTTTTGACTCTTATCGAAAAAAACTTTTTGTTTTTTGTCTTTAAAAGGTGAAAGTAAATCTTTTGGTGTCATAAAATGGGACTCTGTATTAATCTGGCGAGCCAGTATACATTAATTCTCTCATTTTTTCAAATGAACACGGATGAGACATGCTTTCACCCAAAATTTTTCATCTATGCCAAAATCGCCTTGGGTTAACAGAAACCTATCAAGAATTTAATAGAGAACCGCTTCTTTGCGTTTTGTGCGATGCTCTTCACTTGTCAAAACCGGAAGAAAATGCCTCTATTTCTAAAGATTTCGAAAAAATCATCAAAAAACATTTACTTATACAAAGACACAACTTCACAGAGAAGTCTCTAAAAAAAACATTAGATCATGCTCAGAAACATTTGAACACGAAATATGCCCAAGAGGCTCATCTGCTTAAAGTTTCGGTTCTTATTTTAATTGAAGCGCCAAACTCCGAAGAGGAAGACGAAAAAAAATTTTATATCTGTGGCGTCGGTGACTTTAAAGTTTTAGAAATAAACAATCCCTCTAGTGTTCTTTTTTATGACTCTGAAACCCCCTCTCTTCCCTTAGAATTATCATTAAAAAAAAGATTCCATTATCTTACTAATGTGATTGGGCAGTCTACAATGAAAGCTTCTACACATAAGTTTTCTTCTAAACAAATCCCTGATTTTTTGATTTTAAGTTACGGCAGCTATAGTTCAATTGGAGAAGACAAATGGGAACAAATAGTCTCAGAATTTGAGACTAAAAAAAACAATCTTATTCGCCTAGTATCTAAATCAAATGAAAAAGAACACTCCAATTTATTGGTGTATATTTCTCTACAAGACCATGAAATTAAAAACAAGAAATCAGCTATTGAAACTAAACTCAATAAACCGCCCTCAACCTCTTATTTCAACTTTAAAAAAGCGTTCTATTCGCTGAAGTGGACTTTGAAAGTTTTAGTAGTCTTAATACTAGGCATTTGTATTTTTGAGTTAACTCAAAAGACTTCTATGTTGTCCTCTTTTAACAATTCTACTTATGACAGCGTTAAAAGTTCTGTTCGAGAACCTCAGAAGAGTTTAAATTTAACTTCATTTAATTCCCCATCAAAGTTTTCGTTTATTAAGGAAAGAGCTTACATTGTGGATTTGAAAGAAAAATACGATCGACAAACACTGACTATTGAAAAGTTGAATATGCGCATACGGGATCAAGAGAAACTCCTTCGTGATCAACAAATTAAAACGTACCTCCCTATTCCTGTAGTAGAAATACCCAAACAAAAGCAACTTGGGGAGAGGTCTACTTCTTACTAAAAATAAGTTTCCTCTTAACACTTGCAATATTATTCTCAAGCTGATTATCTTCTCCATTTTCTAGAGACTCTGAGGCGGCAATGAAAAATCGATTTTTTCTCATTTTTACATCCTTAAATTTCTTTATGGTTGAAAATTTATCAGCAAGTCAAAATTTTAAGTTAGATATTCATAAAACTTGGATGACATCACCTGTAATCTTTACCGTCTTAATAGTTTCACTTGCATGGGCTTTTAAAACATGGATCTATGCAAAATTAGCGCTTAGAACTTCAGGACACTTTCCTCAAGATTTTTACCAACAAATAAAAAAACACCTCCTACAAAAACAATTTGATGAAGCTTTAAAAATATGCGAGCTAAAGTTAAATTTTGCGGCAAGTATTATTGCTTGTGGTATTGCTTCTAGAAAATACGGCTCTAAAGTCATAACAAAGGCTATGCAAGCGGAGCAAAAACGAACGAGTCAATTTCTCTGGAAAAAACTCGTTATTTTAAAAAATATTGCCATTATTTCTCCCATTCTTGGTTTACTTGGAACCTTAGTAAGTCTTTTTTACGCCTTTAAAGAGGCTCAGGCTCCCAAAGAGATTTTCACATTCCTCTTAAACACTTTTACCCCTCTCCTGCCTACAACACTCTTTGGACTCTTAGTTGCCTTTATTACAGCTCTATTTTATATAAGTTTAAAGAAGCATGTCACAAAATCGTTAAAGTATATTGAAAATGAAACTCTTAATTTAGGAACCTTCATTCAATCAGAGACTGTATTTTCGGCATGAGCGTTTGATATTCAAAAAAAGGAACATACAATGAAAAAGCTTTGGCTTATCTTAGCAGCCCTACCTCTACTTTTGGGAGCTTGTAAACATGAACATAAGGAAACAGACTCCTCGCTTTCCGTTCTTGAAAATGACCAGTCCATTATTAATGAATGGTATGGAGTGGGTCATTTTGATGAACCCCATAAAGCAAAGTGTCCTCCAGCCCCTGAAGAAGAAAATACCCCTACTTTTTCAACGCCAGGTGGAGTAGTTACCCAAAATCAACTGCCTCTTACTCAAACAACTGAAGAAATCAACCAAGCCAAATTTTTCTCTAGCTATCTTTTTGAGCAAACGGAAGAAAAAGCTAACTTAAACTAACCTCTCCTTACAAGCTGGACGAAGTTCTTTAAGGGATTTACAGACGGAATATGAGAAAGCGTGAAGATGGCATCTTTTTAAGCTACTTCTTTAAAATAACTCTTTTTACAAAGTGTGGCTTGCTGTGTAAAATTGGTTTCACTTGATGCTGCTCATTAATTTTGGATTTAATACTTGGAGTAAATGCTTTGAAAACTTTAAATAAAAACTTTCTACGTGCTGGAACGATAGCTCTGCTTTTTGCTTGATAAACGGGAAAGTGATGAACAAATTGAAGTTCTTTGGCAGACTCTAATTCTTCTTCTATACCCAGAGCCACTTGAAAATAGTAGAGTAGTTTACTTTGTTCACAACCCGCTCTATCAATGCCATCTCTACAAGTAATATTAATGGATTGACAGGAGCTATATTGTAAAAAATATAGAATCAGATGAGTGTACGTTAAATCTATAAAAATACTTCTTTCTGCACTTTCTAACTCATTTTTCGATGAATAGTAAAGGGTATGAACTTCTTCAATAACCTGTCTCACTCCTTTTTGAAAAAGAGGGTCTTTTTTCCACTGTGTTGGCAAATAGTAGTACCCTGAGTTAATTTGCTCAAAAAGCATTCGATAAAAGACCATTTTAAATTGATCCATACACCTTAAATTTTGAAATCTACCCTGTTGAAAATAAAAATCTCCGTCAGAGGGTATACAAACACATGAAAAATTATTATATCTAGATTCAAGAGCTTTGACTTCTCGGCTTCGCTTTCCCTCGTCTCCCCAGGTCTTTTGCTTATTAATATAAATATGGCTTTTATTCTCTAATTGCAATTTTGCTAGAAACCCCTCAAATTCACCAATCACTTTTGGTTTTTCAATCCAGGACTCACGTGTAGGGCATCCCATACGGACCATTTTAACTTTTGCGAGTTTACCCTGTCTGAAAACCGCCATTGTATAAAGCAAAAATGGCAAATTGTATTGATGAGAATCAAAACACCTCTTCAATAAATTTTCATCGAATTTTCTTATCTCACGCTCTATAAACAAAAAAGGCTTTGACTTCTCAATCAAGTCTGCCTCATCAAGAAAATTGTAATTAGAAAAATGCTCGCTCTCAGGAGTATCTTTAGATGAAAATGTTAGGGATGAAAAAAGACTTTCTAATAAACCCTGTCCAAACGAATAAAAATGCGTCTGATAATACTTTGAACAACAAAAATTGAGTAGCATGTGCTGAAATTCTGTTTTCCAGCCGACCTTTGCAGAGTCCTTTTTAAAATAGTTCAACAGAAATCGCAGTTGCTTAGATAATTTAACATGTTGCTTACGAGGATTTTTTCCTTCCTTAAATAAGCAAGATACTAATTTGTTAAACGCCTTAATCAGGTTCACTTCATCAAGAGTTAGTGAATTCTTGTCTAATTCATGAAGAGTCAACATAAACTCCCATCCTTCTTGTTGAAGAAAGGAGTCTCTAAGACCCTGAATCGCAATGTTATATTTCTTATTTCTTTCTCTGTGAAAATTCCATCTCATAATGCACGCCCCTCTAAACCGCATGATTACAAATTGAACGTTTTTTGAAAATCAAGTTTTCAAAACTTGTGAATAAAATTCCCAAACAACTCATGCTATTTCATTTAGAATACAGATCTTTTCTAAATGGTGTTCTGAGAACTTGCATAAAAGGGCTCTTGAATTTTTTCAATAGCAGAAAGAGCCCTCACTGAGCGGGATATATCAGGTGGGCGATGATAGTATACGAGCGCTGGCCAATACGAGTAGTAAAGAGTGTCCTGCAATGATAAATCTCCAACTTGAGCTCTCATATACGCATCAAATACGCTCAAAGCACTCATAGCACGATCAATTCCATGCTTGCAGGTCCAATTGACAAGATCCACATCAAGTTGATTAATTAGATGTTCTACGATGCAAGCATAGGCAATATCAATAAACTGACTACGTTCTCTTTGGACAAAAAAGGATGCCCCCTGAAAGTAAGTGTGGTGTATTTCATTAAATTTACTGTTCAGAAAGTCTAAGAATGAAGAGTCTTTGGTTAGCTTTTCAGGGAGAAGAAATCCCTTTTCTCCATTTACAATATGATTAATAAATGAAAACAGAAATTGTTTTGCCTCCTCACGTCCCAAATTTTTTTGCTCATAGAAGGAACTATTATAGGGTAATGTTATACAAACAAAAGTATCTTTATAATCTTGATTTTCCGCTAACTTATGTAGCAACTTACTTGCCTTTTTTTCACTACCACTTCTCATCAAATTTTGGTTATTAATATAAAGGTGTTTTTTGCCCTCTTTTTTAAGCACATCTAGATAGGATAGAAAAAGTGGGTCTATAGTGGGGGCATAGTTTTTCCCTGTAATAGGACAGCCTGTTCTCAAAACAGTAATTTTTTTCTTATCTAGCAAATAGGTACTAATTTTAGTGCGGACACTATAGAAAGCAGGATCCCAACTCATTAAAGATAGATAATGACTTTTACGATGACAGGTCTTAAAAAAAATAGAAGGTGACCAGCTAGGAAATAGCTGATAAATTTCTTTTCGAATTAAGCCTGCATTTAAGTGTGCAATATCAATCGTCTGATAATTTTCAGGCATCAATTGACAAAAGAAATTGTACCCTAGATCACTCTCAGTTAAATCTACTAAAAATAGCTTGTAACTCAATTCTTTTGCGAGATTGAAAGCGGTTAAATCATGTCTGTTTTCCTTAAGGCTTAAAGTCGCCTCTCTCAGAAGAGATATAAATTGTTTATAATGCGCACGCGTCAGCTCTTTTGAAGGTTTGTTCAAAATTTGTAAAGCTTGAACAAGTGGCATTATTTGAGCGGCTTCTTCTCTAGATGCATTTTTAGTAATTTCTTCTAGATACTCTATTTCATTGAGGACCTGTTTTCCATCAGATTCAAACTGCGTCTTAAGCTCGCTTATAGCTAAAGGAAATGCTTGTTTAAAGTGTCCTCTCAACGCTTTAGACTCATAGGCCCACTCAGAAGTAGTAACAGCCTGTCTTTGGAAATCCTTCTTACCTGACGCAAAGGGACAAGATTGAAGAGAGAAGGAGACGATTGAAAAAATAAGGGTAAAAAATAAGTTAAACGCTTTCACTTAAACTCCGAGTATTCAAAAACCGAAGTTAACTGATTTACTTATTACGTACAAGATGAGCCTGTCTCATTTTGTTAACCGCTGCAAGACTTCGTTTTGTACGACTTAACTTAGGTTCTCTTGCATGGTTTAAAGTGGCAGATTGGCATAAGTGGTAGAGAATTTTAGAAACGGGCAAAGAAGGATTTAATTTTACTAACAAGCATACAACCAAGCCCATCGCTCTATCAACTCCATCTTTACATGTAATATTAGCTGAAGTGGCTTTAAAAACTTTCAAACAATACTCAGTAAGATAAGCATAGGCAATATTTATCATGACCTTTCTATCAGATTGAGTAAGCTCAGAGGCACCACCAAAATAGGCATCTACAATTTCTTCAAGTTGAACCGTAAAATCATGGGCTAATTTAGCTTTATCTATGGAGTCAGGAAAATAGAATCCCGAATTATTTTTTGATACATTTTCCACAAATTCCTGAATAAAAACAGAGGTGTCCATTATCTCACTACTTTTTGACTGAGAATAAAATAAACTATCGTGTGGAAGGGAAATAAATTTAAACCGATCTGAATATTTAAGATTCACTGAAAGTTCTTTTAAGATCTCTGATCTTAACCACTCTAAGTGCGCTTGAGGTGCCGTAAAAGGATTATTTAAACGTTTATCTGTTTTTGAATCATAACTCAAATTATTGATATAAACATGACATTCTTCTTTATCCAGGCCTAGTAAATAACCTAAAAGAAGAGGATCAATTTCAGGAGATCCGGCGCGGCCTATAACGGTGCAAGCTGTGCGCAATAATTCTACTTTTTGCCCGTTTTCTAAATCCAATGTGGCCATATGAGATCTCACACTATACTGAGTGGGATCCCAGGGCAAAATAGCTAAATTAGCCGAAAGCCGACGACCTAAGTCTGACATAATAATGGGAGAGGGTCTATTTGCAAATACTTTTTGAAGAAGGCTATCTAATTCATATGGATCTAAAAGCTCTTCAGTAAAACCGAGCTCTCCCAGTAAATTTTCAACATAAGACTCCCCTACCTCTGAATCTTGAATAGAGGCAAAAAAATGCTCTTTACAAAGATTTTTTACAACGCTCGCATCTTCAGGAAAAGAAGATGGATTAATGACAGAACTAACAACAAGCTCACGAAGTGCTAATAAAACACTCGGATAGATATTTTTTCGATAATGGTGCGCATCTTCACAAGGATCTAAGACCCATTTAAAAACATTTTTTAACTTACTAGAAAAGCTATCGAGTTGACCTATATCAGCAAATGAATAGGAGCTTAGTTTTTTTCCCTTTAAAGATACATTTCTAAGAGCTAAAACAGAATGTAAATAACGTTTTTCTCTGGAGTTTCTCCATGAAAACAAGGGTGGTGAGGGATTCACAATTATCTCAAAGTCTGGCTCTTCAGGTTTACACTCTACCATAGTAAAGATCTCTTTGAGCTCAATTCTCTCTTCATCCTCATTTATCGGGTTTGCTGCCCATAGATTTAATCTAAGGTTCTCTGAAACACTATTTAAAAATGAAAGGGTCATACTCTTTAAACTCTCTTAACATTTAATATATATTATTGAAATGCATAACAAATTAATATTACCATATAACATACTATATGTCAACTAATTAATTTTTTAATATTTAAGTCAGGAAAAATACAGTCTATGGAAAACATCTTGCTCATCAATGAAAGAGGACCTGACTTTTGGAACCCTTACCGTTTAAGTGAAAATACAAGCTATGCTCAGGTTAATGGGAAAGAGGAAACAGTACTAAATTATCATGAATTCAAAAAAAAACTAGATAGTTTAGCAAATAAGCGAATTCTCGTACTCATTCATGGCCTTAAAAACCCAAGAGAAAGAGTTCTATCAAATTACCAAGCTGCCCATAAGAATATACAAGAACTCACTTCAACACTTAACGATACTTTATTAACACGAATTAGAAGATTTATAAGTTCCTATACAGGTTTTTGGGCACCAGACGAGCAAAACCCCTATGATGCAATTGTAGGTATCAGTTGGCCAAGTTATGACCACGAATTTTACTATTACCAAGCAAAAGAAAATGCAACAAAAGTAGCTCCTAAAATAGCGGAACATCTCAAGCTTCTCACACATACAGCCAATGAAGTAGATGTTGTCGCACACAGCATGGGTAATTTAGTTCTATTTGAAGCTTTAAAATCAGCAAACCCCTCCGAATTTCCTCATTTAAATCACATTTACTCTATCGCTGCTGCAGTTCCTCAAAATGCTTTAAACGAAGGAAGCTATTTTAACTCCGTGACAAACTTATGTAAAAAACTTTTCGTTCTTTATTCAATGCATGATGAAGCGCTTAAATGGCCTTTTTATCTTGCAGAGGGAGGACAAATAGCTTTAGGTTTTAAAGGGGCTAATCATGAAGCTCCAATGAGTTCAAATGTGACTTCAATAGATTGTTCTGCCATTGCTCCGAATCATTCAGCTTATTTACAGCAAGATCAATTTTATAGATTTATTGAACGCACTCATAATGAATGCTACCCACTTTTAAATCGATGCAACCAAGTTAAGTTAGATAATCAAGCCAATCTTATTGAAGTGTTATAGTAAGAAATTCTAATACTTTTAGTACATCCCATCACTCAATTAAATAATCTTTTTTCGAAAAAAACACTTCCATTGCTCTTAATGCAAGGTTAATAGCCTTTTTTTTATTTTTCTTTTGCAATTAATATTTATTCCCATAAGATAAACTTACTTTTAGTAACAGTAAGGAGTCTTGTACTATGAAATTAAAAATTCCGCTTCTTAAGGGATGCGCTATTGCAGTTACTCTTTTGTCTCTTACGCACTTCACTGGATATGCAGAAGACGTAAAAGAGCTTGCTCTTGCTCACTCACAAGCAGAGTTGATGGCCTCAGCAGAAAAAAATGTATTTTCTTCGGATACCTTGTTTGAATCACTAAGCTCAGAAGATCTTTTATTACAAAATGAAGATTTTGCATCTAGCTTAGTTGCTGGCGTTAGCAAGAAAAGTAAAAAGAATAAAGCTTCGCCACCTAAAGTAGAGTTATCTCAAACTGATAATACTTGGATTCCTCGATTTGTTTGGATGGGAGATGTTCAAAACAATGAAGACTTAAAATGTTTTGCGGCCTTTTTGATTGGTTCCATGGGGGATCAAAAAAATCTTCAAACGGATCAAAACTTTGATCCAGGTATTTTTATGACCGCTGATTCCCAAACAACAGCTAGAGCTGATTACAACTCTTCAGCCTTTGAAGATAATATCACAGCTCAAAAGCAAAAAAAATGGAAGAAAAAATCAAATAACCCTCCACCTCATCAAGCACTGCAAGCTCCGACAGCTCGCATAAGCTTAAGTTTAGATGCGGGATTGTCTTTCTTATATTTTGATAAGTATAGGGGAAATTTATGTCCAAAACCACAAGCTTTTTTTCCAAAATCTGGAGTCCCCGGATCTCTTTACCCTGTTAACGGAAGAGCACAAACGAACCTCACGCCATTTTTTGAAATGAGTACCATATTGAATTTTTTCAAGTGGTTAGGCTTCGGAGCTTATTTACAGTCAGATCAGGGAATTTATATGCGGTCCAAACCGTGGATTGGAACATCACGAGCAGATGCTTTTCAGCCCAATCAGCCCCTCACTCTAAACTTTGAGTCATCTCTTGCTCTCAACGCAGTTGGAGGAAAGCTTGTTTTAAATTTCGATAATTTAATGAAATTTAAAACATGGTGCATGGGATTTTTTATAAGTGCAGGAGCAGGTTACGGCGTTCAAACATGGAGTAACTCACACGGCTATATAGGTAGTCTCCCAACAAATGGCGACTACACTACAACTTACCTAACTTGGAGCACTAGATATGCACAAAACTTTACCTATACAGGTGATTTTTCATTATCTTTCAAGTCTAGAAATCCTCTATCCGCTTTAACTAAGTTAAAGTTCGGATGTAAGTTTGTAGCTTGGGGAAGAGTGAGAGGATTAGGAAAAGCTAGTTCTACTGAATACATTACAGGTTACTGGAAACCCATTTACTTTAGAGGAATCTATTCTATGGTTCCTTATATGGGATTTAACTGGGCTTTCTAAAACTTAAAATCAGTTTACTTTTTAAAAGCAAGCTAGCCAATCGCTAGCTTGCTTTTTTTTTACTTTAAAAAAATGCTTTCCTAAAAAAAATAAATTCAACTATAAATACCGGCAAATTATATGGGGGATTTTAAGTTTCTAAATATTTTCATTTTTTCAATCTGAAAATGTTTAAAGATTTTAGAAAAAGCATTTGCATTTCCTATTATCAGATTTAGTTCTCTTATACAATTTGTATGTTTTAAAACACTTTAAAGCAGATTAACCTTTAACCAATGAGGTGAAAGTAAAATAACATGACGATAAACAATCGTTTAATACAAACATTGAAATGCTGTGTAGCATTACTGCTAGTAACTTTTTTCGTAACTCCATCTACATTATCTGCGGATGATGTCACTGAAGCATCGAAATTAGTTTCTTTCTCGAACGCAAGTTTTCGCGGGCAAGATAAAAATTATCAACCCGTGAATAGCTGGACTCCTTATGTAACATGGATCGGCAATGTCCAAGATTCTACTTTAAAGAATTTTAGCATCGCGACTTATGGGGTGGGTTTTCTCTATGCTTCAAAAACTAGAGGTAACTTAACCATGACTCCTAAGGCATCAACTGCTCAAAATGACAACTCTGTTACTTTGGCACAAGGTGTTGGAAATGTTTCATACAATAGAACTCCTATTTATGAAATTATGTACGGAATGAAGCTATATACTTGGTTGAGCGTGATGTTTTCAATCCAGAACCAAAATAGCATCAATGTGCAAACTGACTACGTATACGGTGGTGGAAATCCTTCTCAAGGCTTTTCTGCTAACGGATCTGTAGGTTATCAATATAGAGGTCAACTCGGTCTTAATTCCCTTATGTTTAAGGTGTTTTTTGAACTGCCTTGGGTTCTAGTTTGGAAAAACATGATGTTTGCGCTTTATATGGATGCTGGAGTAGGGCCAGGCTGGCAAAGCTGGACTGATAATCGCGTTTATATGCAGTGGTACTCAACTGGAGCGGCTTCGACAAGAAATACGTTTGTAAACACATTATCTCAGAAAATTTCTGCGAGTTGTGTTTATCAAGTGGATTTCGGGCTTCGCGTCAAACCAGCAGTGCTTTCAGCTGATATGTCATTCGTTGCAGGTTGCAAATACAACGGATGGGGTCAGCAGAAATCTATTGGAAAGATAAGTCAGCAAGGTTCTTGGAACCAGGGGCTTCTCCAACCAATTTCTGCCCAAGTTTTATATTCTTTCGCACCTTATGTAGGTGTCAATATAAACTACTAATAAGCTTAATTAAGCTTATTGTTTTAAAAGGTTAGAAACTCTTTTGTTTCTAACCTTTTTTTTTGACTTAAATTCCTTTCTACACGAATATTAGAGTATGCAAAAATCCTCCTTATTTAAACGTCTTACTATTTTTGTCCTCTACAACCTCTACTGTTTTGATATTGCAGCTATTGTAATTGTGTTTATTATTTTCACTCCTCTCATTATCCCGACTTCTTCTCAATTAATTCCCTCTAACACATCTTTAGCATCACGCAATGTTATTTTAGGGCTTCTTTTTGCGGCCTACCCTATTACTCAATTTTTTGGAGCGCCTATTTTGGGAGAGCTATCTGACCTTTACGGTAGAAAGCTAATACTTGTTATTTCATCTCTGCTTACTGCTTGTAGTTTTTTTTTAACAGCTGTATCTATATTGTCTCTCCATCTTCCCTTATTATTTTTAAGTCGACTTATAGGGGGTTTTTTTGCAGGAAACGCCTCGCTTGCTCAAGCGGCTGTCTCAGATATAGTCCCTTCCTCAAAAAAATCGAGTTACATGGCTCTTTTTGCCGTTGTAGGTGGTTTTTCTTGGCTTGTAGGACCTTTTGTAGGATCGATTTTCTCTAACCCTAAAATAGTGTCTTGGTTTAACTACGATGTCCCCTTCTGGTTGCTGGGTTTGATTTTTCTTTTTTCTTGGGGATTACTGCTATTGACAATGGATGCTGATAAACCTAGCAAAAAATCACAAAAGCTCTCAGTTTCTCAATTTTTCAAAAACTTTGCATCCATTTTTAAGCTGCGTATTGTAGCGCTTGCATTCACAGCTTCTGGAGTGGCCATGCTCGGTTGGATGATTTTAAATAGTTTTACGGCCCCTTATCTCACAGAAAAGTACCATTACTCTGAACACGCTTTAAGCCTCGTCTACGCATACTACTCTATATTCTGGATTATCGGAGGGGGGTGCGCTTTATATTGGTTTAAGAAGCATCCTTGTGCAAAACTGAACCTCTTCTGTTTACTCTTCATTCCATTCTTTATTCTTTTATTTGTTTTTTGGAATAAACCGTATGCCGTTTTTTGGATTACCCCTATTCCTATTTTTTTGATGTCGATTTCAGTGGCTTCATTTATGTCCCTTTTTTCTCACCTTGTAGATCAAAAGATGCAAGGAAAAATCTTTGGAGGATATACCGGCATGCTAGCACTTGCCTCAGCGATAGCCCCCTCTTTTTCTGGATGGATTGCAAAGTACGGATTGCATATTCCTTTTGCAGCATCTAGCTTGATTCTTTTTGTGACTTTTATCCTTTATTTTGTTTGGTATATGCAGCAAAAAAAAGAACTTTCATCTCGAAATATTTAAGAAAAGACGAGAAGAACTTCTCGCCTTTATGTCAGACTATTTATACTTGGATTGTATGTTGCTTTGCATTTGGTGACTGATAACGCATTTCTGTATCCGCACTCAAGTGATGTATGGCATTTGAAAAACAAGTAGCAGCTGCTTGTAGAAGAATATAATCTGTTATAACGGTGGCTACAACATTGGTAGCAATTGTTGAGATAGATGATACCTCTGAAAAAAGCATGTTTGCGAACACAGCAGAGGAACTGAACAATCCACAGGCTCCGGTTGTTGCTAGAGCTGCCATACCCAAAGCATTACCAGCGGTTTGCCAAGCGGCCCCTTTTAATGAACTTTGATTTGTTTTTTTAATAACTTCAGCTCGATCAAAGGGATTACCATTCATCTCTAAAGTACCTGATATTGTCGACATAAAATCACTCCTTTTTAAATTTTAAAAATTAAAACTAAAAGAAAGGATGGCATTTTTATGATTTAAAAAAAAAGATGTATTTTCCAAGAAAAAATTTGCCCAGGATAGGACTCGAACCTACACACCAAAGGCACCAGATCCTAAGTCTGGCGTGTCTACCAATTTCACCACCTGGGCAAAGGAGATGAGATATAAAAATCGGTGCTTATTCTATGTTAAAGCGTTAATATAGTTCAAGTAAATCTATTAAAAGAGGCCTATAGCCTTCAAAAAGATTAAAATTACAAGCAAAGGAGCTGTAAATTTTAGAGAAAGCCAAAAGTAGCCTTTTACAAGAATGTTTCTCTCAAATAGACCTTCAGTCCCCTCTTTTAAAGCGTGGTAGGCTTTTTTAAATCCCCATCTCCATGCTATTAAAATGAGTGCTAAAAAGCCTCCAATAGGCACCATAATATCTAAGGCTATCATCGAGACTAGATCCCAAAGAGAGTGTCCAAAAACTAAGAACTTGTGGGCCACAAAATTAGAAAATATCATGGGTATGCCTAATAAAAATGAGGTGAGACATACGAAGATTACCGCTTTTTTTCGCCTCCATTTTTTTTCATCCATTAGGTAGGCTATTAAAGGTTCTAAAGCACTAATTTGAGAGGTTATTGCAGCTAGGGTTAAAAGCAGAAAGAAAAGAATAGCGAAGATGTAGCCCCCTTTGAGCTGGCTAAATGCAAGTGGAAGTGTATAGAAAATGAGAGGGGCTCCTTCATCAGGTGACAAACCGACTGAAAATACAATTGGAAAAATAGCCATCCCAGCTAGTAAAGCAATGAAGGTATCAATCAGAGCAATTGGAAAACAGCTTTTAGGAATATTGTCTTTGGGAGATAAATAACTGCCATAAGTCACCATGGTTCCTTGTCCTAGACTGAGAGTAAAAAAAGAATGCCCCAAAGCTATTAAAAAGGTGGTAGGTGTAATCAAGCTCCAGTTTGGTTTAAAGTAAAAAGCCAATCCTTTCTCTGAACCTGGCAAGCTAAGGCCACTAATCACTAGAGCAATAAGAATAACAATTAAAAAAGGAACAAGGATTTTGGATCCCCTTTCTAATCCTTTTCTAACTCCTAAAAATAAAAGACCAAAGCATAAAACCATAAAAATTAGATGAAACGCAAGTCCCCAAACTGGATTTCCAACAAGGTGTTTAAAATAGGATTGAACTTCTGCAAGTGAGCTAAAGTGCGTCGATAAACCGCCTATGGAAGCTATTAAATAGCCGAGCACCCAGCCTGCTATGACACTGTAAAAAGAGCTTATAATAAATCCTGTTATCACTGTGAATAAACCAGAACCTGTCCAAAAGGAATCGCCTCCTAGTTTTTTAAAAGCGCCTGCAGGGTTTTTTTGAGCGGTTCGTCCTATCAGGACTTCCGAGATGAAAACAGGAAAGCCTATTAAAAAAAGACACACAAGATAGATGCAAATAAAAGCAGCTCCCCCATACTGACCGACTATGTAGGGAAAGCGCCAAATATTGGCAAGACCTACAGCAGATCCTGCTGCTGCGAAAATAAAACCTAGCTTAGATTTCCAAGATGCTCTTTTCATTTTGTTTACGTAGAATAAAAGGATGAAATTTTAGCTGTTTTGATTATTTTTAGCCAGATGAAGTCAGCGTTTATTATCAAGGTAAAATTTTATTTAGCTCATTAACTCCAAATTCATCTCCAAATCGATAATGTTGTCGATATTTTTCAAAAGAAGGCTGTTTTTTTTTCTGTATCATTTCATAATGAGAGACTTATTTATTAGGATATTTTCATATGGACACCCCCCATTCTTTTTTTGAGACCGAGATTTTTGATGTGAACTCTTCAGGACAAGGTGTCGCCTCTCTAGATGGTTTAAAAGTTTTTATTGACTTAGCGCTACCCTCTGAAAGAGTTAAAGCCAAA
Organism: Chlamydiota bacterium; assembly: GCA_022601335.1. Lineage (GTDB taxonomy): Bacteria > Chlamydiota > Chlamydiia > Chlamydiales > JAAZZY01 > JAJACV01. Next base: position 61,761 of record JAJACV010000020.1, read on the forward strand.
CTGAGACTTAAAAAGAAAAACTATGCTTTAGCAGATCTTGTTGAAATTCAAAAAACGTCACCGGATCGCGTACCTCCTGTTTGCCCTATTTTTTCAAAATGTGGCGGGTGTCAAATTATGCATTGGAGCTATGACAAGCAATTAGAATATAAAACACAAAAAGTAAAAGACGCTCTTACTAGAATAGGAGATTTTGAAAATCCTCCTCTAAAAGATTGTATAGCATCTTCCCCTCTCCATTATCGGAACAAAATTCAGCTTCCTTTTTTTGAAAAAAACGGCCTTGTTAAACTAGGATTATATGAAAAGCATTCGAATCGAGTTGTTGAAGTAGAAAAATGCTTTATTCACTGCACACTTGGGGAAAAAGTTTACGCCTCTCTCACGGAATTGCTGGAAGAATCTTCCCTTGAAGTTTATAATGCAGGCTCTCAAAAAGGGTTCTTACGTCATTTGCTAATCCGCACTGCAATAGAAACGAACGAAGTGCTCCTCGTCTTTATTACTTCATCTACTAAGTATCAAAAGGAACTAAGACAACTCGCTAAAAAGCTTATGAGCTTGCACCCTCAAATTAAAGGTGTTCTTCAAAACGTTAATAAAAAAAGATACAACTCCATCATGGGAGATCAGTTGATTACTCTAGAGGGCCGACCCTTCATCTATGAGCAAATTGGCTCTTTTAAATTAAAAGTTTCAGCACATGCTTTTTTTCAAGTCAACCCCAAGCAAGCTCAAAATCTGTATGAAAAAGCGATAGAGCTAGCTGAGCTTAACAAAGAAGAAACACTTTTAGACGCTTACTGTGGAATAGGGATGTTTTCCCTTTTTGCTTCTAAGAGAGTAAAAAAAGTGATTGGAATAGAAAGCATTCCTTGCGCGGTTACAGATGCTCAAGACAACGCTCGCTTAAACTCTTTAACTAATTTAGAATTTAGGTGTGACTTTTTGGAAAAGGCAGTTCTAAGCCTTGAAGATATTAATGCTGCTTTTATCAATCCTCCAAGAAAAGGGTGTGATAAAATTGTTTTGGAGGCGCTTGTTAATCTCAAAGTCAAAAAAATCATCTATATTTCATGCGACCCTGCTACTTTAGCTCGAGACTTGAGGTTTTTAAAAGAAGAGGGCTATGATTTAAAACAAGTGCAGCCTCTCGACATGTTTCCTCAAACAACGCACGTAGAATCAATAGCCGTTCTGGCTCTCAATAATTGAACTTTCTATTAACACCCACAGTCTAAAAAAATAAGCTACAGGCTCTAAGTGTCTGTAGCTCATAACACACATTATGTACATGATTCAGTATGAGCAGCCTACTAAAACTTTTCCGAATTAGAGAACTGCTCTTTAGCATTCATTTACAGAATGATTAAATCTTCCATGAAATATATGCTGTTGGATTTGCAAGAAATGACCATGACTTCATTCTAGAATTCGTTGGAATTAGAGTTTTAGAAGTATCAGTATATCCTGCTTCCGAATAGCCAACGAGAGTTGTTTCTACTCCAATGTAGACACTACCATTAAGGCGGTACATAAAACCTGTTCCCCAACCCAGAAAATAGTTTGAACTTAACTTAGCTTGATTAACTAAATTTATTCCAAAATTTTGACCCCATGTAGGCCCATGCATTAAGAAGAATTGGTTATTTAATTTTTGTCTCATTAAAGGAATATAATTTCTCAATCCAGCAAAAATAAGAGTAGACCAAGAGTTCACTCCAAAATAGCCATTGTAATTAGTTACTGAGCTATAGGGAGATATTCCGAAAAACGGCTGCCACTGATTATTTTTTCCAAGGTAATAACCTATAAAAAAAGATGATAATGAGTTACTTCCAACCCCAATTGAAAATCCATTGGTATAACATTGTTCTTTATTATTTTCTTCTTGGTAGCGCCCTGCATGAATACTTGTAACGGTTAAACAACAGACAACGGCTAAAATGAATTTAATTTTTTTGTTCACTAGACATACCTATATTTTATCATTTATAAATTTACGACTCAATTTGTTAATTATCTGTAAAAAGTATAAGAATTACATTCTACATTTCTCGGCAAGTTATCATTATATCTATGAATATGTCAACAGATGAGATAAAAACATTTTATAATTAGAGGAATGTAACAGCAAAGCCTTATTTTATTTTTTCTTGGAGAAAGAGTTCACAAAGACCCCATGGATATGAGACTTGAAAGGTTTGAGTCACTTTATATTCAGGGCTATCTAAGTATTCATTTAAGTGAAAACTTGTTGTTAAAACCCTTGTACCGAGTTTGAGTGTTTTCCATTTTTTTAATAAAGATAAAATCATTGAATCAGAAAAACTGGTCCCGTAAAAATAAATAATAGTGGCTGGATTGTAATCAACTTCTAATAAATCTTTTTCAAGAAATCTAATTTTACTTTTGCCTAATTGCTTCTTTATGGAATTTGCTTTCTTTATAAAAAGCGGGACTTTTTCTACGGCGACGACCTGGCACCCTGAAATTTGTTGAAACCAAAAACTTATTCTTCCAGTGCCACTTCCTAAATCAAATAACACATCTTTGGATGTGATAGGAAGGTATTGAATAAATTTAGGAACAACACTTGGCCAGGTTTCCCCGTAACTGTGTTGTACGGATGAATCTTCATTATGGAAGAATTTTTTGCAAACTTTATAGGGATTGGTAGTGGCGTAATGTTTTAGATAAAGGAGATCTATTCTCCAAAGAGGTTCTTGGAAATAAAGAGGTATAATTTTTATCTGTTGAATAATACGCAAAAAAGAAATTTTGAGATTAATAAACAGGAGTTTAATGGTGTCCAAACAAGCTTACCCATTGATTATTTGATTTGGTTGTACCATATGAAATGTGTTATGATCAAGCTCCCCTTTGTTGAGAGGCTCTATCCTTATAACGGTTAAATCAGGTTTGCAAATTCCTCTTCGTTTAGGATCGTAATGCCTAACTTTTTTGCTTTATCATATTTTGATCCCGGCGACTCACCGACTAATACGTAGTCTGTTTTTTTGCTCACGCTACTCGTGATTTTTCCTCCTCTTTGCTTAATGAGCATCTGGGCCTGATCACGAGTATAACTCATTAAGCTTCCAGTGAGTACAAAGGTCTTTCCATAAAAATGGTGTGTTTTAAGCACAGAAGATTTTTTAGGATTGACTCCTAGTTCCAAAAGAGCTTTAATTTCTTCCATATGGTGCGCATCTTGAAAATATTCAACGATAGCTTGAGCCACTTTTTCTCCAATTCCTTCCATTTGGATTAAATCATCAGAGGACATCTTCGACAAAGCAAAAATATCTTCGACATTTGATAATTCATCTGCTGTCGACGCACCGACATATCTTATATCCAGAGCGATAATAAAACGTGTTAAGGAGACTTGCTTTGATGCTTCAATATTAGCTAAAAGCTTCTCGGCTGATTTAGATTTGAAGCCTTCGAGTTCTAAGATTTGCTCTTTGGTCAATCTGTAGATATCAGAGGGAGAGGTCACGAGTTTTTTTTGAATTAACTGCTCAATTACCTTTATTCCCATGTGATCTATATCCATGGCAACTTTACTTACAAAAAAGGTTATATGACGATAGTTTCGCTCTCCACAATTTATGTTTGGGCATCTGTAGGCGACTTCTCCATCTAATTGAATAATTTTTGTCTCGCATGAGGGGCAATATGCGGGTATCTTCCATGGGACAGAGTGTTTGGGTCGGTTCTTGAGATCTACTTGGACCACTTTCGGGATGACATCCCCTCCTTTTTCAATAATCACCGAGTCACCCAGCCTAATATCTTTACGGTCAATTTCATCTTGATTATGCAAGGTCACTCGTGAAATGACACTGCCTGAAACGCGAATAGGTTCTAGAATGGCAACGGGTGTTAATACACCTGTTCGCCCTACTTGAACTTTTATATCTTTAATCTGCGTGAGAGCTTGTTCTGGAGCAAACTTATAGGCTACGGCCCATCTAGGAATTTTAGCGGTGGAGCCCAATTCTTTTTGAAGGTTTATGGAGTCTACTTTAATAACAACACCATCAATTTCGAAGGGTAGTTGAGAGCGCAGAGCAAATATTTTATCTCGAAAAGACCAGATATCCTTTTCATTTTCCCCCCAAGCTGTATATTTTAGAGTCGGCAGACCGAGTTCTTTTAAATAGTCATGAGACTCATATTGGCTTTGAATTTTATTTGAAGAGTCTTGAGAAATAGCATATAAAACAATTTGAAGGTCTCTTTTTGCAGCTTCTTTAGGATTCAGTAATTTTAGGGAACCTGCGGCTGCATTTCTTGGATTAGCCCATACAGGGAGCCCATCTTCATCTCTTTGTTCATTAAGTTTTTTAAATACACTAAGGGCTAAGAAAACCTCTCCTCGAACTTCAAGAAAGTCCGGGGGATTTTCGGAGGAAAGTTTTAGGGGAAGTTTTGTGATTGTTCGAATATTTTGTGTCACATCATCGCCCATTAAACCATTTCCTCGAGTCACAGCGCGCGTTAGAACTCCTTTTTCGTATACGATAGAGATAGCTGTCCCATCCATTTTGAGTTCTAAAGAATAGGTAATTTTTTGGTTTGGGGCGTTTTTTTCTACACGTTTAATAAAACTTTGTATCTCTTCATCGGAGTAAGTATTAGGTAAAGAAAGCATTGGAACATCATGAGAAACGCTTTTAAATCCATCAGTAAGTGACTCCCCCACTCTTTGAGAGGGAGAAAAAGATTCTATCCAATCTGGATGTGTAGATTCACAATCAAGTAACTCTTGCATTAATTGATCATATTCAAAGTCAGAAATTTTAGGATGACACTCTACATAATAAGCTTTGTTGTGCATCCAAAGCTCGTGACACAGTTGAATATATTGGTCTCTATTCATTTTTCAAATCGATCAAAAAAATAAGTTTTAGATTTTTCAAATGTAAAAGAGCTTTTATTTTTAAAGACAAGCGTTGTGTTATCTACTCTTACTCGACATTTTTGTATAGGGCTCTGGAAAACAAGTTTTATGGTATGCTCTTTCGCAGAATAAATATGAAGCATTTTGAGTAATTTTTTTGACCAATCCATTTGAAGAGTCAACCCTGATTCTTCTACATTCACAAGTCTTCCGCAGTAACACTCAGGTGGTAAGTGCGGCAAAATAAAAAGCTCATTTTTAGTACGTGTTAGGAAAAAATGACGTATTTCGAAGTAAAGTTCTGATAAAAGGCTAAAACGAGAGGCCCTAGGTTTGGTGAATTTAGAAGGCGTTGGTTTCCAAAAATTAATGTCTTCTAAATATGGAGCTAGAAGACCTGAAAAGGACTGATTAAAAACAGGGAGCAGATCAGGGAGTAGTTGATCGTGATTTTTTTGACGTCGGTTTTTCTGAAGTGTTTTAATGCAATTTAAAGAACCTTCTAAATGTTTGGTTCGCTCAAAAGAGCCTAATTGTCCCATCAAAAACACGAGGGGTAGGATCTCTTTGGGATCTTTTCTTTCTAAAAGAGGTTCTATTTGTTGTTTTTTATGAGAGCCCAAAGAGAGAATTTCTAATGAATTCTCAGGTGATTTTTGATCTATTTCTTCTACAAGAACACACTCTTGATTTATGTGCATCTTAAGAGATTTTTTTTCCTTCCCTTCCATTTTTAAAACAAAGCTCTTAAAGCCACACCTTTTTACCTGAAAAAACAATTTGTTTTCTTTGATTCGTAAGTGATAATGCACCACTCCTTTATCAAATGAAAGTTCTACTTCCACTCTGTTTTTTACGAGGTTAAAAAAGGAGATAAACTGATTAGGAGGTTCTTTAAAAAACAATTCCACTTTAAGTAACAAGTCCTGTTCATTAATAATTTCTAAAACAGTGGGGTAAATTTTAAAAATGTGTTTCGAGATGGGAAAGGGTATTTCAATTCCCGGACGTGTCGAAAAAGGCTTTAATTTATTCTTAATTTGGATCTTGTTCATCTAAAACCTTACCTATCAAGCCATCAGTTGTATTACCTGTTACAATAACTTGCAGTAATTGATTTGCTCTTATTTTTTTATTGGGTATGTATATTTTTAAGAAGTTATCAGTATGTCCTACACTCATGAATTCCTCTGAATTATTACTTTCGGTAAGCACTTCCATTTTCCTACCTACATACTTTTCTCTGAGCTCAAAGCTCATTTTTTCACTCCATTCAAGAAGACGATTTTTACGCTCTTTTATCTGCTGTGGAGGGACCGTATCTGTAAAGCTTGCCGCTTTGGTTCTTTCTCGCCTAGAGTATGGAAACATATGTACTTTTGAAAACTTAACTTGAGAGACAACATCCATAGTCTCTTCGAAATCGCTCTCCCTTTCTCCCGGAAAACCGACAATAATATCTGTTGTAAAAGTAAAGTCTGGGCATTTGAGCCGGATACGATCTATCGTTTGAAAGAATAGTTGACGCGTATATTTTCGATTCATTTTTTTTAAGACAAGATTCGATCCTGATTGAAGAACAATATGCATAGAAGCACAGGTTTTATCACACGTCAAAATAGTTTCTAAGAGTTCATCATCCACTTCATCTGGATCAATAGAAGAGATACGAATCCTCTTTAACCCCTCTATTTTATCTAGAGCTTGAACGAGATGAACGAGTCTCGTAGAGTTAGAAGGATCATTGCCATCAAAATCTCCAATATTAATCCCTGTTAAAACAATTTCCTTAATACCACTTTGAACGAGAGTTTTGGCTTCATTGACGATATCTAAGAGCGTTCTTGATCTAGACTTTCCTCGAACATAGGGAATAATACAATAAGAGCAAAAAGAGTTACAGCCATCTTGAATTTTGATAAATGCCCGCGTTTGTGAATTGACTTGATCAATTATAAATTCAGGAAACTTATCCTGTGGATAAATCTTATTGAGCAACAAGTCTTTTTCTTTATTGGAGATTACAAAATCAGCTTCTTCTATTTCAAGAAGTTGATGACGTCCTTTTTCTACCATACATCCCGTGACAGCAATTTTAGCATCGGGATATTTTTTTCTTAATCGTCGAATTTGATTACGGCTATGGCTGTCTGCAGATTGAGTTACTGTACAGGTGTTTACAATACACAAATCAGCTTTTTCAGTCCCTTGAGCTTCTTCATAACCAGATTGCTTCAATTGACTTTTATAAGCTAAAGATTCGTATTGATTGGTTCTACAACCTAGCGTCTCTATCTTGAATTTTTTAGACATTTGATTTTATCTTTTTCAATTCACGAGGTAAATCAAAGGAGATATTCTCTTTGACATGAATGACTTCCTCAATAGAGTCCACACCTAATTCCTTTAATTTTTTGATACACTGCTGCACAACATGATCCGGTGTAGAAGCCCCTGCAGTCATTCCAATTACTTTAACATCTTTGAGCCAATTAGGATTAATTTCACTAGGGTTGTTGATTAAGTAGGATGGAATGTTCCTATTTGACCCAACTTCTCTTAAGCGGTTGGAATTTGAACTTTGTTGATCTCCCACAACTAAGATAAGGTCCGTTTGCGTAGTAATACTTTTTAAAGCTTCTTGTCGATTAGTAGTTGCGAAGCAGATGGAGGAACTAGGAAGTGTAATAGCCTGGGGATATTTCTCTTTTAGAGCCAAAACAATATCATTGACTTCATCTAAACTTAGCGTCGTTTGCATTTGGTAAAATATTTTTTCATTTTCGTCAAAAGTTAGCGTTTTGACATCTTCAGCTGATTCAATAATGGTTGTTTGCTCTGGCGCCTCACCGTAGGTGCCAATCACTTCAACATGTTTTTTATGTCCTATTAAAATAATTTGATACCCCATTTGAGCATAACGCTTTGAAGCTGAGTGAAGCTTCGTAACTAAAGGACAGGTTGCATCAATTTCAAAGAGTTTTCTTTTTTTAGCCTCTTCTCGTACACAGGGAGAGACCCCATGAGCTGAGTAAATAAGGATAGCTCCTTCGGGGACTTGGCTTAAATCCTCGATAAATACAGCACCTTTTTTTGTTAGCTCATCGACGACATGTCGATTATGGACAATTTCATGCTTCACATAAATAGGTTTAGGCCAAATCGTTAGAGCTTCTTCAACAACATCGATTGCCCGCTCGACTCCGGCACAAAAACCACGAGGTTTTGATAATAAAAGTTTCATTTGACATCCAATATAATTCGAAGAGTCATTTTAGCGTCTAAACGCTTAACATTCTACAAAAAATATTACTGTACATCGGTAGCGCACCTAAAGCCATAAGTTCTATTTTCACATCCAGGATTGTTCCTATGTCGATGTGAGCATCTCAAATCCTCTCGCAGGCTCTTCCAGCAACCCCCTCTTAAGACACGATAGACTCCTTGAAGAGGTCCCTTGGGTTGATCTGGTTCTTGGGCAGAAACATCATAATAATTATACCCGTACCAATCTTGGCACCATTCATACACATTTCCGGCCATATCATAAACGCCAAGAGCATTGGGTGGATAGCTCATTACAGCCGTGGTATCTGAACTAAAAAAGTTTGCATGATGCTTTTCAATCTCTTCACCCGTAGGATAGCGAAGGGTTTCCTCTCGAGCTTTAGCCGTAATTTCCCATTCAGCTTCAGTAGGCAAACGTTTGCCTGTCCATTTGGCGTAGGCTACAGCTCCATACCATGAAATGCCAACAACAGGATGTTTTGAATATCCTGATTCAATACTCAGTTGTCCACCAGATCGTTTTATTCGAGATTCTTTTAAGCGAATGATGTCATTATTTTGAGCATCTTTTTCCCCGCCCATAGCATCTAGAAAACGGACAAACTGTTCATTGGTAATAGGGTGTACATCAATTGCAAAACTCTTAAGGTGAATATGGTGCTGAGGCATTTCATCTCGATTTCCATCTCTGCTTCCTCTAATAAAGGTGCCTTCCTTAACAACGATCATTTCAGTTAAAATGGGTTGAATATCCTTAACTGTTTCCATTTTCTTAGGCTGATAGTGTGTTACAGTCGTCTCTAGGTTAAAAATAGCTCCGGGATCTGGATCGTAGTAAGGGCGTTTTATTTCTCCTTCTTGAATAATAGGTTTGAGCTTTTTAATCTCTGTCGCGGGTTCGGAAGAAGTGCTTTGAATAGACGCAGACTCTGCAACTGTCGAGCGTGCGATACTTGATACTTTACTAGGCAAGCTTTCACTACTCACCTTTGATTGAAGCACAGCTTCTGCATCCTGACTGGATTCTTCAGTAGAAGCAATCAGGGGTTTATGTCCTTCATGAAGTCCACTTTTTTTAGTGACTTCTACTTTTTCTATTGCTGCTTTTAAGGAAGTCGGCGTGTCAGATAGAACCTCATCGAGTACCCCCACCATGGATTCGGGACGCTTCGTTGGATCTGTCTGCAAACATTTGGTTATAAGAGCATCCCAATTTTTTTGAAATTGCGGCATAATATAAGAAGGCATATCGAAGACACCTTCTGGAAATTTTTTGGTGATAAGATAGTAAGTTAAAACGCCAAAAGCATACACATCGCATTTAAGCCCCACTTCTGGGTAATCGGTGGGGTATTTTTGTTCAGGCGCCAAAAAAGAATAACTTTGTAAAAACGAGGCATGGAGTTTTTGAACTTTATCTGATTCAAATGAAGCCGTTGAAGCAAATTGATCTTGGCCTGAAGCTTCGTTTTGTATAAAGGGAACTAGATCGAGAGATTTCGCAACTGATTTGTAAATTCGACTTAAAACAGCACCCGTACCAATGATGCGTGAGAGACCAAAGTCTGCTATATGAAAATTAACACGATCCAGCTCCCCTCTTCCAATGAGGATATTATTTAGTTTAAGTCCTCTGTGAACAATGGATTGTCCTGAGGGTTTAAAGTGAGCATAATCTAAAGCTTTTGCTAACTGGTACAGCCATCTAATGAGGTCTTCTTCTAGAAGAGGATGTGATTGCTCCGCCATGAACTGACTCAAGTTGGTTGTCTCTCCTAAGGGGTCGACAACACAGTCCATAACAAGAAAGTAGCATCCCTCTACGTAGGAGATATTATGTACTTTGACAATATTGGGATGATCAAGAGCTGCAACACGAGTGACCTCTTCTTCAAATCTTTGAACAAAAGTTTTATCTTGCGCCAATTCTTCTGGAAGAATTTTAAGAGCATACTGCTTTTTCATAAAGCGATGTTCAGCTAAAAAGACCGTTCCTAAAGAACCTTGCCCTATTTGTTTTAGCAGTTTGTAGTCACCCAATACGCGTGAAGTCATATTACTCCTTTCTCCTTCATGTTTTGATTTTGATAGTTTTCTATATACTGATCGGCTCTATCCAAGGCTCGGCTACTCGGGTATTTCAGCTTTGCTTTATTTACTAATTTTTGTACTAAATCTCCATGTCCACACACAAGCGCTTCTTGGACATATTGGATTAAATCGACTCTTGCCAGCATAGTATCTTCCTCAAGAATTATATTCAAATTTTCCTTTAGGAGATTTGTTCTTTCTGATGGATCTACCAATAAAAGTGTGAATCTAAAAAGAATCGTATCTCTGGGATTTAATTGAAGCGCTTCTTTAAAATAATTAAAGGCAAAATTCTTTTGGACTTCTTTTTCTTGAGGTGTTTTACCAAACTTCATTAACTTCAAATGAACCATTCCTAAAACTCTATAAACCATATAATGATTAGATTGCTTTTGATAGCAATCAAAAAACGCACGCATAAATTTAGAGTAATCACCGACAAGAGCATGATTAGCCGCTAAAACAAATCCTAAGCCTGGATCATTTTTAGGCGTCTGATAACTATTTGGATAAATCTCTTGCAGTGTTTTTTCTTGACTCTGAGAAATATCATCTTGTTGTTTTAGAAAAATTTGTAGAGCGTGTTCATAGTGTTCCGTAAATCGAGTTTTCATCTTTTTTTTAGGCGACCTCTCGATAGATTTTAAAAATGCTTTTAAACCTTTTTCAATTTCCTGGTCATTTACATAAAGAATAGCTTCTTCGAGAAATGCTTCAGCTTGTTTTAGATTTTCTTCCGCTTTTAAGCTAAACGCTGCCAAAAGCAAAAAGAGAGGTGTTATCCACAAAATAATACGCATATAATCTAGCCTCTATATTTTTTGGCATTATTCAAAAACGGCCTTCAAAATTCAATCTAAAGTTTGAAATTGACTGATACTTTGGCACTTGCTATAAATTATTCCCTTTATAAACAAACCAGGTAGAACTATGAGCAAATGGTCCTTTTGTATTATCATGTTGGCACTTTTATCAATTGGCGATTTAAAAGCTACAACAACGAATAAAGAGGTAAACATTAATAAAGTAGATGAAATTTTAAAAACAGCTGATTGCTTAGTGGGTCAAGAAGGACTTGAGATTGCTTTTAACAAAATGGCTTTAGAAATGAATCAAGAGCTAAAAGACAAAAACCCTCTTTTAATCTGTGTCTTGAAAGGTGCCATTTACACTTTTGGCCAACTGATGACACGCCTAGACTTTCCTCTTGAAGTTGACTATATTCATGCGACTCGATACTCAAAAAACCAAGGACAAAAATTGAAGTGGATAGCACGTCCTCAAAAGTCTCTTGAAGGCAGAGTGGTTGTTTTAGTTGATGATATTATTGACGAAGGAATCACCTTGTCTAATCTTATAGAGTTTTGCAAAAATGAAGGAGCTTTAGAAGTTTACTCTGCCGTTTTAGTGGATAAAAATAGAACTAGAGCTGAAACGGGCCTTCTTAATGCTGATTTTGTGGGTTTAAAGATTCCCAACAAGTTTATTATAGGGGCAGGACTTGATTTTGAGGGTTATTTTAGAAATATGCCCGGGATCTACGTGATGCCTTCTGACGCCTCTATTTTATGTATTTAGAGCTCGGCACTCATTTACATCTAACAAACAGCAGCTTAAAGCTGCTGTTTTCATATAAATCAAAATGAAGCAACTTCCCCCTTCGAAGATTCCAAATCTAAATTCTAGCTTATGAATCTACTGGTATTTTTTAACCGATGAAAAAGCTTATAGCTACCGCGGAGTATAAGCACGCTGCTTGAGCTGGTAAAGAATAACTAAAAGGCATTATTGATTAAAAACTCATGGGCACTATCCGATTATAAACTCCAAAGGGGCAGCAGAGCTGTCTGAGCTCTTTTCATCAATGACTAGAGCTACTGTCATCTCTTGGTTATCGACTTAGCTGATTAAGTCATTAGCTCATATTTTCCTGAAAAAAATTATTTATGCACTACCCATAAAGGACTTTCTCTCCTTTAAACTTTTTATTTTACATTTATTCTTCAATCCCAATAATGGCCCCATAATCTGCTATTTTTCGCTTAAAAATGGTTAATTAAATTTATGTTTACTACTTGGAATTATTAATAATATATTGTATACTGACCCTATAAGTGGGGTTCCCTTTAAAAATTAACTAACTGTCAAATTAAACAAGGTATTATGAACAAAAAATCTTTATTTTTTCTATGTGTTCTTTCTGGTGCGATGCTTATTACGAACCTATTTTTTAAGCCGACTAGAAAAGCTGAAAAAGCGCCTCAAGCAATAGAACAGCAGGTTGCAAAAAATAGATCTTTTGAATCAGAAATAGCGACACGTGCCGAACTTCCTCTTGTAGAGATCTACAAAGATGCAGAGGGGAAAAACTACTTAACTTCAGGAGTTGAATCTAACGGTCAGATTTTAACACTCGCATGGCAAGATAGCCTCCCTGAAAAAGTTTATTTTAAGAAAAGTTATTCATCCTTTCCATTAGAGCAAGCAACTCCTAATTTAAAAGACGCTTCTCTTAATGATCCTATTCTTCTTTCTAAAAATTCTGAGAAGGGAAAATTGGAAGCGAGTGAGCTTCCAAATACAGGATCTCATACAGTACAAATTATTAAACTAAAGCCCTTTCAAAATAGTGTTGATGTCACCGCCGCTCGCTATGTCAATGGCCAGCTCACACTTCCATCTGATATCAAGCTAAACAATAACGCTCTTGCTGTTGCTAAAACAGCCTCCGGTGAATTTGAGCCTGTGGGTGTGTTTGTACAAAGTGAAAATCGTCTTGTAGGTGTTAAGAATTTTTTAAATTTAAAATCTCAAGTCAATATCCATAAATACTACAGTCCTATTCGCACAACGGATGAAAAGTTTTATATTTTAGAGAATGAAAATCAGCAAATTGTCTTCTCTAATTACGGTGGAGCTGTTGCGGAAATTAACCTTCCTTTCCAGGACTCTGATCATAGTAAAAGTAAAGTACACGCTGTAGAACTTGACGAAAAGCTTAAGGAGAGACAATCTCCTCACTCTTTATTTCCAGCTCACGACTACTATACTCCAGATGGAACAGGAACTAAGTCTCCTAAGTCTGGGGGGTATTACCCACTTATTAGACGCCATGTGGATGCAGGGCATGATTCTGCTCGTTATTATGCCTTCAATTTAGTGTCAGATACACCAGAAGTTTCAGAACTTACTTTTAAAATGACTCACTTTGACTCTAATCAGATTGTTTTTGAGTCGAACCAAAATCACAGAAAGATCACTAAAACCTTTACACTGGACCCTTCTTCTCCCTATGGGATAGATTTAAAGGTAAAAGTTGAGGGAGATACTTCTAACCTATGGTTAACAACAGGCGTTCCTGAAGTTGAATTGATTTCGAATATGCAGTCCCCTATTTTAAAGCATAGAGAACATGGGTTAAAAAAGGCCGAAATTTCAAAGGACAAACTGCCTAAAGCAAGCAATGAAAACACAACAGCTACTTTAGATTGGGTTTCAAACTCAAACGGTTTTTTCACTGTCCTTATGGATCCGCAGCAAACATCATTAGAGCCTGGCTACAAGGTCAATAAAGTAAAAAGCTCTCAGATGCCAACTCGAATTCACTCTCTACCTATAGGCTCTAAGGTTAAAAACACAGATGGCTATGAGTATTTGGTTCCTCTTAAAACGACTCACGATGAAGCTCACTTTAAAATTTTTGCAGGGCCTTTGGATAAGAATCTTCTCATCCAAGCAGACAAGCTCAATGCAAAACCTTCTAACTATTTAGGAGCTCAATCTTACAATGGTTTTTTAACTGTCATCTCTGAGCCAGTTGCAAAATTCTTATTTATCTTGTTGAATATGTTCCACAAGATCACGAGTTCTTGGGGTCTTTCTATTATCTTCCTGACCATACTTTTGAGACTTATCTTATATCCTCTTAATGCATGGTCTATCAAAGCAATGAGAAAGAACCAGGAAATAGCTCCTGAAGTCAGTGCTATACAGAAAAAATACAAGAACAATCCAAAGCAGTCTCAGATGGAGATTATGGCTCTTTATCGCAAAAGAAAAGTGAATCCGTTTACGGGTTGTCTTCCTGTGTTAATACAGATGCCTTTTTTGATTGGTATGTTTAGCCTACTTAGATCGGCCTTCGTTCTTAGAGGAGTTCCTTTCATTCAGGGTTGGATTACCAATCTAACTGCTCCAGATGTCCTTTTTACTTGGAAGCAAGCGATTCCTTTCTTTGGAAATGAATTTCACCTTCTTCCTCTTATCTCTTTAGTGATGGTTTGGATTCAGCAAAAAGTTTCAACTCCGCCTGTCGATAAAAGCAATATGACAGATCAGCAGAAGCAGCAAAAGCTCATGGGTTACTCCATGATGTTAATTGTCACGCTTTTCTGCTACAATTTTCCGTCGGGGTTAAACTTATACTTTATATCTTCTACTTTGTTGGGTATTTTACAGCAGTGGATTACCAATAAATTGCTAGACAAGCAAAAGAACAAACCGACGATTATAAAGAAGAACAAAGCCTTACTAAAAGAAGAAAAGGCATAAGCTTAAAACGACAGGTAATATGCGTTCTTGGAATGAATTTCTTATTAAGAAAGAAGCAACGCTTGGAAAAGAAACTGTAGATAAGTGGCTAAAAGGTTTTAAGGTTTTAAATTACGATGCGGCCAATCTTTATTTAGAGGCATCTGACACTTTCCAAGCTCAATGGTTTGATGAGTATATTCGACCCTCGATAAAAGACGATTTTCGCAATGAGAATAATCGTCCCATTAAAGTACATATTCAAGTAGCGAATAAATCAAGCCAACGCCCTGAAGTTAAGCATCCAGAGCTCAGTGATCAATATAGACCTTTTCAAGACCCCTTAGATCCTTTAAATACTCTTGAGAATTTTGTTCAAACAGATCAGAACAAAATTCTTTTAAGCCTTCTTTCTGATTTTGCCACTTTTTCTAAAGATTCTACTCCACATTACAATCCTATTTATATTTATGGCCCACGCGGTGTGGGTAAAACGCATCTTTTGCAATCTGTCGCTCATTTAATGAAGGCTCGGGAACTCAATGTTCTTTATGTGCGTCTTAAAACATTCATGCAAAATATGGTTAAAGGAATTAAGGCATCAAAGATGTCAGAATTCAGAAAGCTTTATCGCGATGTGGATGCCTTAATTATTGATGACATTGAAGATTTGTCTCACAAAAATGCGACTCAAGAAGAGTTATTTCACACCTTTAACGCCCTTCATATTGAGGGAAAGCAAATTATTTTAAGTTCGAATTGCAATCCCCAGCAATTGAAAGCGATTGAACCGAGACTGATGAGTCGTTTTGAGTGGGGTATTGTTTTACCTTTAAACCCTCCAAAGGAAATCGACCTTAAGAAAATTCTGAACGCTAAACTTCAGCATTTCAACTTCCCCTTAGACCCGCATGCAAAAGACTTCTTAGTGAAGCGTTTTTCTAAGAATCCCCAGGTACTACAAAGAGCTTTGAGTGCTTTGATTTTGAGAGCTCATTTAAAACTTCCTCAAGGAAAAAAGCTCCGGTCTAGTTACATTAATATAGAATCTATTGAGCTACTACTCTCTGATTTACTTCAAGAGCAAGCGGATGAAAAAGTAACTACAGATCGCATTATAGAAAAGGTAGCTCATTATTTTGGCATTAAACGACAAGATATTTTGGGCAAATCCCAAAGCAGAGAATGCGCCCTTCCAAGGCAAATTTCGATGTATTTCTGTCGTGAAATTCTCAAAATGCCTTTTATGCAAATAGGTCGTTTTTTTTCAAGAGATCACTCTACTGTGATGTCGAGTGTGAAACAAATACAAAAGGCGATTCACAGTGCGGAAGGAGATACATCTAAAGTGGTTCTTGCCTTGCAAGAAGCTATCATGCCCTACCAAAAGAGCTCCCCTTTTTTCAAGGTGAGAGAACCTGTAAAATAATTAACTAATGAGAGTCAGAGGACCTAAGCGAGTAGGTCTTAATATGGCCGCTTTATTAAGCGTTTCGTAGGCTTCTTGCCCTAGACGCTCTACATGGGCTTTTTCAGGTTGATAGCTATGTGGTTTGTCAAACGTTAAGGCCAAGCCCTCAGCTTGCTCTAAAATGGCTCTGAAGAGCAATTTATCGAACAAATTCGATCCTTTTTTAAGACCATCCACATAAAAGTTATGATCAGCCAGGTTCTTTTGAATTTTGGCTCGACGAGATGAGGCTAGTTTACTCAATAGCTTCTCATATTTGCTGTTTTTATTTTCTTCACTCATAACTTATAACCAGTTCTTTACATCTTTAATTATAGCATATACAATGATATTTTTAAAGATTTTTTAAATAGTTAACTAGTAGGGTTTTAAATAATGAATAAAGAGATTCACACAGATCATGCTCCAAAAGCTATTGGTCCTTATTCACAGGCTATTCAATCAGGTCCTTTCTTATTCGTGTCAGGGCAGATTCCATTGGACCCTGTGACGGGCGTGATTCAGGGAGAGAGTATTGAGGAGCAAACAGAGCTTGTTTTAAAGCATCTCTCGGCGATTCTTGAGCAAGCGCAGCTCACCTTAAAGAATGTGGTTAAAACTGAGATTTTTTTAAGTAATATGGAGGATTTTCAGGCGATGAATAAGGTATACGAGACTTCTTTTTGTCAGGATCCAAAACCTGCTAGGCAAGCTATTGAAGCTTCACGGCTTCCGAAGGGGGCTAAAGTAGAGATTTCTTGTATTGCTGCTTTTTCTTAAAGGTGAGCAATATAGTTATTCCGGCTAAAATAAAGGGAAGACTGAGGTACTGCCCCATTCTCAGTCCTTTAAAAATCGGCAAAACGACTCCTTGAGGTTCTTTTAAGAATTCTATTCCGAACCTAAATGAGAATAAGGTGATTAAAAAGATAGCAGCAAAAAGTCCATGACCCGTAGGTACTTTATTTTTCTTCCAAAGAAGCCACAAAGAGAGGCCGATAAAGAGATAAAAGAAGGCTTCATAGAGTTGTACGGGATGTCTTGGAATAGGAGGAAGTCCTTCGAAGGCATTCAAAAAAATCACAGCCCAAGGCAACTTACTTGCTAAACCTACAATCTCTTGATTGACAAAGTTTCCCATGCGGATAAAAAAAGCAAAAAAGCCAGACATAATGGTCAACACATCTAGAAGGTGGAGGTAGGAAAAGTTCAGTGTTGTCTTTGCTATACGCTTAACAAACAGAAAAAGGGCCATTAAAATACCGATACACGCTCCGTGAGAGGCAAGTCCTCCTTCCCAAATTTTAAAGATATCCAATGGATTTTCTCGAAAAAAGGGCCATCCATAAAAAAAGACATAACCGAGTCTAGCTCCGACAATAACACCCACGATGAGATAGCCTGTCATGCTGTCTAAAAATTGATCTGAATCTTTGATAAAAGGTAGAATTTTAGAACGATAAAATGAATAAGGTAGTTTTTTTGTCTTGATAGAGAGTGCTAGAGCTTGTAAACAAGAATTTTGATCTTCTGAATCAGGTAGAACATGCGGATATTTTGTTAACTTGGCTCTTAACGCGGCCCATTGGACATCCTTTGATGCATCTAGAGAAATTTTTGATAAAATTTCGACAGCTAAAATAGCTTTTAAAATAAAATAGCTCACTAAGAATCCAAGTGCAAATAAAACGCCATACCAAACGACAGGATGGTCAAAGTAGGGAACATAAAAAACGACCCTATTAGGATTCCAGAGAAGATAACTTAGGCTACTGTGTAACATGTATAAAATTAATTTGTATTCGGTTGGTAAAAATAAAGAAAAGTGGTTGCAAGACGCGCTAGAGCTGTATCAAGGGCGTCTTTCTTCTCAAATCAAGCTTAAGTTTATTTGGTCTAAAAATTCTAATCAACTCCTTAAATTTCTAGAAAATGAAAAAAAAATTATTTGTTTTGATCCTGTTGGCTTTTCATTTACCTCCGAAAAATTTTCTAGCTATTTGTTTAAAGCTTTAGAGGAAGGAGGGA
This sequence comes from Chlamydiota bacterium, assembly GCA_022601335.1. Lineage (GTDB taxonomy): Bacteria > Chlamydiota > Chlamydiia > Chlamydiales > JAAZZY01 > JAJACV01. The sequence continues at coordinate 80,060 of JAJACV010000020.1, forward strand.
CTCAATTAGCTTTAGTGATAGGAGAAGCTCAAGGGCTCCCTGAAGCGTTAAAAAAGCACCCTGCTATTAGTTTATCGAAGATGGTATTCACGCACCAGATGGCTCGTCTTATTGTTGCTGAACAAATTTATAGGGCGCTTGCGATCAAAGAGGGTCTTCCCTATCACTTATCTTGAGCAAGCACTCCCCTTTTCTCAGCCCATGCATATTTGAAATAACTAAAGGCGCCTTTTAGTAAAGCGGATCCAATAGCTAAATCAATCGCTCCATGAATATCTCCTGGAAGTTTCAACCAGCGAATGAAGAAACCTAAACACATCATGAACAAAAGTAACACATAGTACTTGCGAGTGTAGAGGTTTTTAAGTTCTGCAGGGTTTGGGTAACCTAGTATTTTTTGAACTCCGGAGCGCACTGATTTGTTGAGTACGAAGTGCCCTTTTACATAGCCAATTAGAATACAGCCGATGATAAGAGCTGCCATAGCTTGCTCAGGTCTTGGAAAAACTAATGCAAGAGATTTAAAAAGTGAGAAAGAAGGAGAAATAACTATTTCATCCCAAAAACGAAGGGTATCCATCATATGATGCATACCTAATGTCATTAACATGACTCCGATAACAGTCCAAACGAGTCCAGAAAGTACGATCAATATAAAATGGCTACACTTAAACATTTTTGTCCTCTTCCATATAAGTTTTTTTTAACATAGCTAAAGGGATAGATATTTGCAAGCGAGAGATCTCAATTAATCAAACTTAAAGTTTACACATGTATGTGCCATTGCGGTTATGCTTGGAACAAAGTAAAACTATGAGTTAAGAGAGAGAAGAAGTTCTGAAGCTTAAAAGCAGATAGAGAAAATTCTCTATTTAGTTAGATCTAACGGGAGTATGCATCTCTATTAAAGTAATACTAGCGTGAGAAAACTCAATCTACTATAAAGAAAATTTTAAATTGACTTAATAATTAGAGCTTTTGATCTGTGAACTTTAAGAGCTAAGGTAGTTTTTTTTTATGAATGTATCTCTCATTTTTGTACGTATTTTCTTTATTTTAGTAAGTATGATCTTTGTAACAGTCTATACAACGCATGTTTTCTTAGGTCCGATTGGGTTGATCTCAGGTCCTATCATTGGGTTTATATTTGGTATCTTACTCGTTTCATTAGAAGCCTTATTTAAACGTTTTAATCTACGTTCTTTCAATATAGCTCTCTTAGGTCTTTTTTTTGGCTATTTAATGGGTCAAGCTCTTGTTCTTATTTTGGATGGGGTTCTAAAATTAATTTACTCTCATACCTTGCACACCCAGCTCGTTGAGATGATTGAAATCGCTCTCTTTCTTGTTGGCATTTACCTGGGTCTTATTCTCACTCTCAGAGCGTCAGAGGAGCTGTACTTTAGTATTCCTTTTGTAAAATTTTCTACTATTAAGGAAAAGAAAAGAGACATTTTAATTGATAAATCGGCTCTTTCGGATTCTAGGGTTATAGACTTAGCGATGTCAGGTCTTATTGACTTTCATCTCGTTATACCGAGGTTTTTAATACGCGAGCTTTACGCTCAAATAGAGTCCTCTGATGAATCATTGAAACTGAATGCCAAAAAGGCATTAGACAGCTTAAAAAAGCTAGAAGAGCACGAGGAAGTTGGATTAAGGTTTAACGATACAGATTTTCCTGAAGTAAAAGAGAGCAGCATAAAACTGATTCGTCTCTCTCGTTTGATTGATGCTAATATTCTAACAGCTGACATAAGTAAAATTCACATGTCAAAAGTTGAAGATGTCCGCATTATCAACCTACACACGCTCTCATCAGCCATGAAACCGCTAACGGAATCTGGAGAAGTGATTATAATAAAGATGCAGCGATCTGGAAAAGAGCCTGATCAGGGAGTGGGTTACTTAGAAGATGGAACAATGATTGTCGTCAATGGAGGCGGAGCTTTTATTGGAAGAGAGATAGAGGCGAATGTCTTATCTGTTAAGCACACATCTTCAGGCCGTATGATTTTCTGCAATCTTAGTGAGCGTTTTAAAAAAGGATCGGCTTAAAACCAAATAGCAGTAGCGGTTGCAAATTCTTGACAATGGCTAAGAGAAACTTCTATTTTGGGCTGATCAAAGCGTTTTTTTGCTTCTTCAGAAAAAGTAACTATAGGTTTTCCTAATTCATTATTTTCGATTGAAATATCTTGATAAGAGAGGCTTGCTCCGAAACCGCAACCTAGGGCTTTTGCAACCGCTTCTTTTGCAGAAAAGCGCCCTGTAAAGTGTCTTTCGCTATCTTTAAACTTTGAACAGTAGTTGCGTTCTTTTTCAGTGAACAGGCGTTGTAAAAACCTTTTTGGGTGTCTGTCCATTAACGCTTTGAAGCGACCGATTTCGATAATATCTGTACCCACACCTTTAATCATATTTCATACTCAAGCAAAAGATTTTTTCTAATTTTTATGAATAGCAAGAGATTGAAAAGGATACAAGTACAAAACCCTGTGATACCCTGAACGCCTACTAAAAGATAATTGGGAGAAATAAAGAAAATAGCAAGTGTTGAAGAAAAAGCTTTTAGGACACCATCAAAAATAGAGGACCCTAAGACGGTATGTGATTTAAGTCTAAAGTAGAGAAGTAGAGGAGAGATTAGAATAGAGTAGAGAATAATCCATAAGATTCCTATGAAGGGGTGGCATGGGTAGGAGTATCCTAAAAAAACAAGAGGCGCTTGCCATACTCCCCAAAGGGCTCCTGTTACGAACGAGGCTTTCCAAAATCCTGAAAATTTTATTTTATCCCATAGATAGCCACGCCACATGAGTTCTTGCCCAAGAGTTGGCAAAAGGTAAAAAGTACAGCCTGCAATCACAGCCACAATGGCTCCTAAAAAAATAGAAACAAAGAGTCGAGTAAATGGAGTGCAGTGATATAAAAAGGAAGGAAGCATTTCTTTTAAAAATCCTGTAGAGCGCAGCTCTAAAAAAGGCAAACTAAAAAGGTCTGTCAATGCTACGAGGGCTAGCGGCGTTAAAACGGCTGGGATAATACTTGAGTGCCACTTGATTTTTAAAGGAATGCGCATCTTTTCTAATTTATAAAAATAAAGAGCAACGAGTCCTGGAATCCACATGTAGAGAAAGAGAAAATATAAAAAAAGAGGTGAATACAGGCTCCCTCCTAAATAGATAAACAAAACTGCAAAAAACCAAGAAAATATCAAGGTAAAGAGTTGAGCTTTGTATAAATTACTCATTCAATTAATCAAGCCCCTTTTCACCGAGCCATCTCTCTGCATCTAGAGCTGCCATACAGCCTGATCCTGCCGCAGAAATAGCTTGTCTGTAATGTGAATCTTGAACATCTCCGCAGGCAAAGACGCCTTCTACATTTGTTTTAGTGGTCCCTTTTTCAACAAGCAGATAGCCAGAGGAATCAACCGCTATTTGATTCTCTAAAAATTGAGTATTAGGATGGTGGCCAATGGCATAGAAAACACCCCCTGATGGGTAGACTTTTTTTGTTTCGTCTACTGTAGATTCAAGTGTGACAGTTTCAACGACATTATTACCTTCCACTTTTGCGAGTTTTTGATTCCATAGAATGGTGACTTTAGGGTGTTCTTTGAGACGTTTTGCCATAATTTCAGAGGCTCTGAGTTCATCTCTTCTGTGAACTACATAAACGTGGCGTGCGAATTTAGTTAAGAAAAGAGCTTCTTCTACAGCTGTATCCCCTCCACCTATAACAAAGAGGTCTTTCCCTCTAAAGAGGGGCATAGCTCCATCACAAACAGCGCAAGCTGAAACCCCTTTTTGCCAAAATTCTCCATCGCGAGTTCCCTCTACGTCTAAGCGTTTTGCTGTAGCTCCTGTAGCGATAATCACTGAATTAGCTTCATAAGTTTGTTTACCAGAGGTAATTTTAAAAGGTTTTTTTGAGAAGTCTACGGAGTTGACATCTTTTGTGATACACTGCGTACCAAATCGTATTACCTGGGCTTTAAATTTATCCATCAGTTCAGGGCCTGTAATTCCATCAGGAAATCCTGGATAGTTTTCGACCTCCGTAGTCGTCATGAGTTGTCCACCTGCGGGCCCTGAATAAAAGCCCTCAAAAAGAAGGGGTGACAAATTGGCTCTCGCCGCATAGATAGCCGCTGTATAACCTGCGGGACCCGATCCTATAATAATAACTTTATGTTTTTCCATTACACGCTTTCCCTTACAAATTTTAAACTACAAAATTGAGATAGAATATAACTTTCTTAGTAGAAAAAGAGCAAGAACCGTCTTTTGTGGACAAGCAATCAGAGCTTAAAATTGGCTGTTAAAATAAAAAGAAGAGAGGCTTTTTTAAAAAGCCTCTCTTTAATCAAGATAGTTTAGAAAAACCATTGAAATTTGACATCGAAGTTATACGATTGAATTTGATTTAAGAGGTTCACTTCAAACTCCCCTTTCAATTCAAATTTCTCTAAGCGCTTCATGTAGAATTCGCCACCCAAAATGAGTTGATTAATCATCTCATTATATCCTTGAAAAGTAAGGTAAGGTAAGCCTGGTACATTAGCAAATCTCCACTCGCCCTGTACGTTTCCTAAAGGAATATAAGAGAGCCAACCTACGTAGAGCGACGGTGCAAAACAAAATCTATCTGTGACTGTTTCCCAAATCATACGCGCTCTAAAGCTCGGTTGTAATAAATAGCCTGTATTGCTTTTTACTTGAGCTCCGAGTGTCCCAGCTCCTGTTTCGGTATATCCTTCGCTAAACATGGTGTCATAGTTAAGAGTACCTTCTGGCTGAAACCATGTACTTGCAAATAAAGGAATGCGATAGCCTCCATTGAATCTGACTAGTACATCATAAGTGTTGTACTTACCATCAGCTACACGTCTTGCTCCAGCATACTTAATAACTCTTGTAGATTTGTAGAAGTTAAAAGTTCCCATCACCATAGCATTAGCAAAGGCTCGAGCATTAAACCATCCAAAAAAGCAAGGAGAGACATAAAGAGAGCTCCACCGTATATTTGTACTCCCGGCTGTAAGAGATAGGTTTGCATGTGAATAGCCAAGCCCTCCCTCATATACAAAGTTATCAGCAAAAACCTGCTCCCAGCCTGCTACAAGCCCATAAGTTCCTGCCTTAAAACCAGCTCTTTTGCTCGTATTATTCTGATGCCAAATATTCCCAAATGGGGTCACAAAAAAACCAGTGTTTTCTTGAGCAAAACAAGGCATTTCCGAGTTACAATCTAATCGAGCATTCCTAACATTATTTTGATACTGTCTATCAAGTAGTAAAGCTGCGTGCAAATTATGGTTAATTATAAATGAAGAAACAGAGGTCTCACTTGCCGCGTTAACTAAATTTTGTATAACTTGCACACCCTCTATGAAAAGTGTATAATCATCTTCAGATAAGGCCATTGACGAATCGTACCAATCACCATTTAAATTCAGAGCCTCTGAATTCTCTTTTAAAAAATTATTGATAGCTATTCTAGAATCGGTAAATCCTGCTGGAATGGACCTTACAGTTACATCGGATGGTAATGCTAGTTTTGCTTCATTAGTATCATAACTTAATACCCAATTTCCAAAATTAGCTGTAACGTCGCTACTAAACGTGGTCCCACCTAAGCCTCCGGCAGCGGATACTACTGCTTGAGCAGCAGAATTCTTATAGACACCGTTTGCCAGATTTAGTTCTACAACTCCATTTCCGAGATCAGCTGTCCCTGTAACAGCAAGCTTCGGAATAAGAGGAAGTGATGCATCACTCGTATTGGGATATACATTCACTTTTAAAACACCATCAGATCCTTGGACATAATCTCCAGTGATCGAGACATCTTGAACGGTATTATTTGCATACCCTCCTTCTAATACGAGTGTTCCTTTTGTGTTAGTAAGATCGCCTGTAACAGTAGCGGCTCCTGAAAAAATTAAGTTGGCTGCTGTTGCGGCTGCAGCCCCTGCATCTAAAGTCACAAGATCAGAGGTAATAGACGTATTACTTGGAAAGTAAACCGACCCTTGGTTGATTGTGAAAGGTGCTTCCAAAGTGCTCAAAGACTCAAAACCAAAATAGACTTTTCCCTCTCCATTAATTTTTAGAGAGCCTCCGCCTGTAGTACCATCAATCATATTTGCATAGATTTGACTTGGTGAAGCCGGGGGTCTAAATTCAAGAGAGGCATTTGGATCACTGACAATAGTAATACCAGAGGATTGAACAGGTGTATAAACCATAGTGACGGTTCCCTCTACTGCAGTCAATCCTGTATATTCAAGTGGAGCTGTGAAGTGCCAGGTTGCATTTGCAACTTGCGGGGTAAAAGAGAGGCTTGCATCCCCTGTAATAGCTCCTGAAAGCGTGTGTACAGAATTATCAAGACTCGTATTCAGCACAAGAGCTGTGTTATTATCACTTCCAACCGTTGAAAACTGAATAGGGTTAGTTGTTGTTTGAGCAAGAGCAACCGTATCCAACTGCAAAGTCTGAGTAGAACCCCAAACTGAATCAGTATTTACAACATTAAGGGTTATGGGATCTGTAAAATTATTAATTTCTCCAAACCGTATTGTTGAAGCATTTTGGCAAGATATAAAATTTATATTAATTGTGTTGTCATTATTGCTTCCCGAAGCTCTCAGATCTGATACTAGTTGAATACTGGATGTTCCACTACAACTTGATAGAGAAATTGAACCTGATACTTGGATATATTCATCACTCGGAGATATCACCACACTTTGATCCACCAAAGAATTTCCAGTAATACCAGTTATATTTATAGAGCTGTCTGTAAGGGTCACCGTTGGAGAACCAGAGTCAACATTAAAAATAGCAGTATCTGGATTAGTAGCGCTACCACCAGGATATGAACTTCCTACATTCCAATTGCTGGGAATCTCCCAATCCCCTGTATCTCCCCCTGTCCAGGTAAAATCTGTTGCTACCAAATGAGCTGAAGACACGATTAAAAGAGTTATGATTGTTAAAAACTTACTTTTTTTGAGCATCGGTATATCCCTTGTCAAATTAATATTTTTTTTAACATATAACAATGGCTATTATTTGTCTTTTTTTTTTAAAAAAAAAGAATTTGATGGCATTAAAAACTAAATAATAGTTATTATTATATCCTAAAAATTATTAAAAATCCCTCTGGATTGTTAAATTAAAACGGATAATTATTTAATTATCCGTTTGAAATTTGAGGAACGAGCTCAAATGCTTCAGCGCTTTTTAGGTATCCACCCAGAGGAGAGAAAAAATCTCCTATTATTTTCGATACTAGCTATCTGCTGGTCAATAGCCTCTTCTTCTGGAGTGGCTCTTTCGGATACTTTTTTTTTGAAGTATGTAGGTAGCCAGGAGCTGTCTCATACCTTTGCCTACACAGCAGCTGGGATGTTTTTCATGTCTGGTATTTTAGTTTACCTCTACAATCGATTAGAAATTGATCAAATCTTTTTTAGAGCCCTTCTTTTAGGTGCCGCGTTTTATACAGCTTCCTTTTGTTCTATGTTGATAGGTGTCACGGCTCCTCTATTCTGGATCATTTTTAAAGTATTTTGTTACTTTTTTCAAGTGGCCTTTATCTCACTTTTTTTCACCTTTTTAGAGCAGTTTTTTGAACTGCAAAATGCCAAAAGGCTCTTTAGCGTTCTCTATTCGCCTATTTTTTTGGGAATGGCTGTATCGGGCGCTATTTTACCTTTAAGCAACACAACCACTGGAACCTTAAGTATACTTATACTTATTCTCATTTCGCTTTCGGCAAGCTTGTTTTTACTTAAATATATCGCAAGTTCCATTGAAAAAATTCCTGATGACCACCAAGAATTTACGGTTTTTAAGACATCTAAAAAAGATCTTTTTAAAGCGATTATTACATCGAAGTTTACCTTCTTATTTCTTCTATGTTCCATTGTATTACACAGTGTCTTAGTCATTACCGAATTTCAATATATGAGTGGGTTAGAGCTTTCTTTTCAAAATAAAACCCCAGAGCAATTAACAGAGTTTCTTGGCAGACTTTATTTTTGGGGCTCTCTTGTAAATATTCTTTTTGGGGTTCTTTTTTACGGTCGTCTTGTGAAAAAAGTCGGCCTTAATAACATTATTCTAATCGTCCCTCTTTTTTTCACGACCTTGTTTGCAGGATGGATGTTTTCATCACACATCTTTCTTCCCGTTATGGGATTTATTGCTGTAGAGGGCGTTTTAAACCTCTTGGAGGACAATAACTTTACTCTCTTACTTAATGCGGTTCCTCTAAAATTAAAAAACAAAATTCGAGTAACATGCGAATCTATATTTGAGCCCCTTGGCATGCTTATTAGTTCCTTTTTGCTACTTATTTTCCAAGCTCAAAGTAAACTTCTCGGCCTTACTTTGTCCCTTATTTTTTTAGTTTCTACCTGTTTAATGAGAGCCTATTACACGAAAGGAATCTTTTATAATTTGATTTCTCATTTGATACCCTTTCAAAGTAGCCGCGTTTTAAAGTCGATGATTTCAAAGAGAGAGTATAAACAAAGCCGCGCTCTATTTTTGAATCAATTTCATGAAATGCAAGAAGGTGAGCAGCTTTTTCTATTAGAGTACACCCTAAGATTTCATGATTTAAAATATCTAGAGTTAATTATTAAAAGCATGACTCAACTCTCTATGAGGATTAAGCTAAAAACATGGGAGCTTTTTGAAAACTACCCTTCAGGCTATACCTCTAAGTTTCTTACTTATTTTGAAGATTGGATTCAAACAGAGCCTACATTAGAAAATGATTTTTTCCTTCACTTGTCTAAGATGAAATTATTGGATGTTAAAGTAGCCCAAGAAAATTTATCCCACTTTTGTCCTAAAATAAAAGGAGCGAGTCTTTTAGCTGTGAGACAAAGGCTTCCCCATTCTCCTGAATCTAAAGTAGCAAGAAAAATCCTTTATTCTCTTCTGGTTTCCAAAAATGAAATGGATAATTTAATAGGCATTCAAATTTTAAAATATGAAAGGCTCAAAGACTTTAAATCGAAAGTTTTTGATCTTCTAACATCCTCCTCATTCAAATTAAAAAAATACATTTTAAAAACCCTACCCTACCTGCTTGATAAGGATGATACTCAATATGCACCTATCCTTTTAAAGTGCCTGCAGAATGAGGAATATGTATCCATGCGACTCTGGGTACTGGGCGCCCTGGAAAAGATTGCTGATGTCTTTTTGATCCGCGAGCTTTTGATTATCAGCTACCATTTTACACTTCAAGAGAAGCGATATTTACACCAAATAATTAAAAACATGGGCTCTGTAGCTCTGCCGGAACTGGAATCTATTTTTCAAAATACTCACCTACCAGATCCTATTCGTTTAATTGCCGCTCAAATTTTAGGCAAAATTTCCCATAGGCACCTTAAAATTTTCTTCCACAAAATTGTAACCACGGAAGTCGAGCGCGCGTACTTTTACCTGTATCACTTCAAAACAATTGAAAAAAGCTTTCCTAAGCATCCTCTACCACTTTTAACATCCGCTTTAAAAAACAGCTTCGATTCAGTCTTTAAATTTATTATAGAATCTCTCGCTTTAATCAATCGATTTGAAGAAGGAGAATATTTAGTAAAGTCTCTTTTATCTAACCATCGAAAAACATATAGCCACGCTCTAGAGACACTTGACAAAATGTGTTCCAACAAGCTTTATAGACAACTCAAACCTATTGTTGAAAAAGGGCAGGATCCTACCTTTTTAAAATTTTATCAGAGCCACAAGTACCCTATTATGCCCTTGGATAATCTATTAGATAGGCTAGAGCAAACACCCTCATATATTAATCAAACCATTGCTCCTATAATTCGAAAAAAATTAAACTTATCAGATTCTTTTTCTATCAGCTCAAGAATTCGTATTTTAGATAAGAGATTAAACCACTTTACCTCAGAACTTTTGGAGATTAATAATCGATGACAGCTCCCAATTTAATAGAAAAAGCCTTTTTACTTAAAAAAACAGTCCTATTTGCTGATATCAATTTAGATGATTTACTGATTATTGCTGATAAATTAGATTCTATTGAAACTCAAGAAAATCAAATTATTTTCAAGGAAGATCAAACAGCCCAGCATATGTACATTATTACTGAGGGTAAGATTGAATTAAAAAATTCAACCGATCAAATATCAAGCCTACTAGATGGCGGAGAAATTTTTGGTGACGAGGCTCTTTTTTCTGGAAGAAAGCATAGTTATAAAGCTACTGCTAAATCTAATGGACATCTATTGGCCCTTACCAAAAAGCACCTGGGGGTTATTTTTAGTGAATGTCCAAGCGTGGCTTTGCACTTCTTAAAACTTTATGCTCAGAAAATATCTTGTAGAAATGCAAAATAAAAAAATCCCCTTAGACAAAAGCCTAAAGGGATAAATAAATCAAAAGAAACTAGCCTTGCTGTTTCTTAGAACTGATGTACTGTACAACATCTCCTACAGTCTTTAACTTTTCTGCATCTTCCTCTGAAATTTCGAAACCAAATCTCTCTTCAAAAGTCATAATAAGTTCTGTAAGGTCAAGTGAATCTGCATTTAAATCTTCTACAAAAGATTTGCTCACATTAACTTCTGAAGCATCGATACCTAATTGTTCTACAACGATATCAATTACTTCTTGTTCTAAAGATTTTTGTTCTGTTGACATTGTTCATTACCTCAATGTTTAATTTTGATTAAAATTTATTACATAGTCATTCCGCCGTCTATCGGCAGAACTTGACCTGTGATATAGTTAGCGCCTTCACTCGCCAAGAAAAGAGCTGCATTTGCAATTTCCTCAGGTCGTCCAATTCGCTTAAGTGGTATATTTCGTAATATTTCATCCTTAACAACTTCATTTAACTCAGAAGTCATACTTGTTTCAATAAAACCAGGAGCAATACAATTGACATAAATATTACGTCCAGCAAGTTCTTTAGCAAGCGACTTTGTCACTCCAATAATACCCGATTTTGAAGCAGCATAATTAACTTGGCCTGCATTTCCTGTCAAGCCGATTACCGAACTGATATTGATGATCTTACCTTTTTTTGCTTTCATCATAGGTCTGATAACAGCTTTACAGGTGTTATAAACTGACTTTAGGTTAACCTCTAAAACGCGATCCCAGTCATCTTCACTCATTCTAAGAAGCAGTCCATCTCTGACAATCCCTGCATTATTGATTAAAATGTCAATAGAGCCGAAATCTACTAAAACTTGATCTACAGCTACTTTTACTTTTTCTGTTTTCGAAACATCCACAGCTGTGAAGGTAACTTTTCCTGAGGATTGCTCTTTGATTTCATTGACAACGAGCTCCCCTCTCTCAGGGTTTGTGCCAAAGATGGCCACATTCGCTCCCTGTTTTGCAAAGTGGAGTGCAATAGCTTTTCCAATTCCAGCTGTGCCTCCAGTAACGATTACATTTTGATCTTTTAGAGTCATAAAGTTTCTCTCCATTAATGAGTGGTTACTAAATTTTGCAACACATCTAAATCTTTTAATGAGTTTATTGAATAAGTATCGCCATCCACTTTAATTCGCTTATTCAATCCAGCGAGAACCTTACCTGGTCCTATTTCAAAAAACTTAGTGACACCCTCTTTACGCATTTCTTCAATACAAGATTGCCATCTAACCGTTTGAGTAATTTGATTTATGAGCTGTTTTCTCACATTGCTTTGGTCTTCTTCTATGTGCCCACTGCTATTCATAGCAAATTTACAAAGAGGAAGAGATAGTTGCATTCCTACTAGTTTTTCTTGTAATTGATTCGCAGCTGACTGCATCAACGGGCTATGAAAAGCACCTGCTACATTTAGAGGCAGCACTCTCTTTGCACCTTTTTCTTTTGCGACAACCAAAAGTTCTTCAATGCCACTTTTTGTACCTGAAAAAACAATCTGTCCTGGGCAGTTTAAATTGGCGAGCCATAAGTCGTTTGGCCGTCCAATAGCTTTAAGTACATCTAGAGCTTGCTCTTCGCTAAGACCTAAAACCACAGCCATAGTACTTGGATTTTCTTCGCAAGCTCTCTGCATAAGCGTCCCTCTTGCAAACACCAGCTCTACGCCGAGAGAAAAGGGTAAAATTCCAGCAGCTGTCGCCGCAGTATATTCTCCTAAACTTAGTCCTGCCACTACGTGGGGTTTAAGAGTTGGAAATTGTTGTTGAATGACTCTTAAAATGGCAACACTGACAACATAAATGGCTATTTGGCAATAGTTTGTTTTTGAAAGGGTTTCTAAGGGCCCGTCAAAAATCAATTGCTTTAGGTCAACTCCTGTAATTTGGGAGGCTTCTTCAAACGTTTCGCGCGCCACCTCAAATTGATTGTAAAAGTCTTGTGCCATTCCCACACTATGAGACTCTCCTTGTCCTGGAAAAATAAATGCCATTTTTTCTGAAGTCATTATTTTAAATCCTATTTTGAATTAGTTTTGAGTGAGTAAAGAAGCTCCCCATGTGAGCCCCGATCCAAAAGCCACGAGTAAGATATTGTCGTTTTTAGCCACATTTTTTTCTTGGAGTAGTTCTTCAAGAGCAATTGCGACACCCGATGCTGAGGTATTTCCATATTTATGAACCGTGCGATATACTTTTTCAATTGGAAGACCGAATCGCTTAGCAATCGCTGTAATAATGCGAATATTTGCTTGATGAGGAACTAACCAAGAAATCTCTTCTTCTGAGACCCCCACACGTCCTAGGCATTGCTTCGCAGCGCTCTCCATAATCCTTACGGCGTGTTTAAATACTTCCCTTCCTTCCATTTTCAAATAATGCTTCTTAGATTTGACAGACTCTTCAGTGGATGGAATCCGACTCCCTCCACCAGGAAGGATAAGTAAGTTGGCATGATTTCCGTCTGTACCAAGACTTACATTTCTAATTTCTAGTCCTTTTCCTTCATCACTAATCACAGATGCTGAAGCCCCATCTCCAAATAAGATACATGTATTTCGATCTTTATAATCTACAATAGAAGAAATTTTTTCAGAAGCGACGATTAAAATATTTTTGTAATTACCAGATTCAATATACCCTTTTGCGATAGAAAGAGCAAAAAGATAGCCTGTGCACGCTGCTTGCAAATCAAAAGCAGCCGCATTTTTGGCACCCACTTCCCTTTGTATGATTGCGCCTGTGCTAGGAAAGAGATAATCGGGTGTGCACGTAGCCACTATAATTAAATCAATATCTAAAGGATCAATTTTTGCTTGAGCAATCGCTTTTTTAGCAGCTGAAATACCCATTGTAGAGGTATGTTCTTCTGCATTAGCCATTCTTCTTTCACTGATTCCAGTTCTTGATACAATCCATTCATCAGACGTTTCAACCATTGACTCTAGTTTTTTATTATCCAAAATTTTTTCAGGTAAATAAGAACCACATCCAATGATTCGGGCTGTTTTTGCTTTATCCACTTATTTTCCTCACTATCAAGCTGATATTAAAAATATTATATCAATCTCAGGATTATTATTAAAGGGTCACCTTACTATTTCATGAGCCCACGCGATTCTTTAAAAAAATAATTTTGAAAAACTTATATCAATCTAACTTTAAAATGTTTATGAATCAAAAATCTTTTAAAAGATCTCCTTATTTTTCAAAAAATGTTTCCTTCAGGGCCTTTAAATAATGAAATATCCAAACCTACCGCCTCTAGAGGATTTTGTTAGTAAACAAACACACTCTCTGCTGCTTGCAAAAATGGGACCTGAATGATAAGATCCCCCAACCAAATAAAATTTACTATTTAAAGGAACCTATGGAAAAAGTAAAACGCTGGCAAATTGCTCTTATTGTATTAGTTGTTGTCCTCACAATTTACAATATTCTTCCAACACTTATTTATTACTCAAAGCCATTATCTAAACCCGTAGATGAAAAGCAGGCTATGCAAGTGGCGAAAAACATTGTAGATCGAGTTGAAGACCTTGAAAAGGAATCTATTGACTGGCTTCGATCTTTTTCAAAGAATTTAGGTGTTAAGCCAAAATCCATTGACCCGGTTGCAAATAACCCACAGCTCATTGCTATTACTTTTTCAAATCCTGAAGACAACTTAGCCTTTAGACACTATCTACCAAGAGCAGGCGCTCTTATTCCTTTTGTCCCAGCCCAACTCACTATCAGCCAGGAGAATGCTGAAGACCCGACAAAAACTATTGTAGAAAGAAAAATTAGTTTTACACCGAGTGAAAGTGAAATTCCAGAGCTTTTCAAGTTTACAACGAAAAAAGAAGGAGGCAAGCCTTCCCCTCATTATTATGACTTGGCCATCGACCGATTTGAACAGGTAGCTCTTGGTTTTGGAGGCGTCACTTCAAACGCTGCTTTTGTCCAAACCCTTAAAGTTTCTGGCAATAAATATAGAGAGAATCAAACTCTTCTTGAAATCGCTCAAAATATTGTCAGTTTTGAAACTATTTTTGGTGATTCATCACCCGTTACAAAACGTTTTTTTAAAAGCTTTTCACAACTTACACCTAAGGTAGAAAATGCAGCTGACACTCTTATTTCGGCTTTAGATGATTTAGAGAAGAGTTATACCTCTAAAACCTCTGATTCAAGAGTTCTTTTAGAAAAGGACCGTGAAACACTCAAGTCAGCTATTGCTGTCATTAAACGAAACAAACCATCTTTTAATTCAGGAACCAAACCTCTTGATTTAGAGATTTTAAAACAAGATGTAACAACAGACACTTCGACTCAACTTGTAGCGCTCAATGAAAGAAACCCTTATTTTGAAGCGATCTCTCTAGATTGGGAAAAAGGGTCTATGACACTTTCTCTTCATTCAGATGTAGAAAAACTTCTTCATCCGACATCAGGAACAAAGAAAGATCTTCTCAAAAAAGAAAGGCTTAATCAGCTCATTATTAATGAAGTTGCCAAAGTGGCTCAAAAGACAGATGAAAGCATTAGTCCAGGAGCACAAGGTTACCAAATAGCATTAGACAAACTGACCCAAAGTGACTCCTTTTTGGTTCTTAATCTCTCTTATATTGCAAAGCAAGAATCGCAAGGCACTTTAGAAAAGCTATCACATTCTTGGAATCGCAGTTCTCCAGATCTACAACCCGACGCTTTTCCAGTTTGGGACTATGCTCAATACCAATCGCTGCCCTCTCAAGGCCGCAAATTCGGTCTTTTAGTCTATGCACCTGTTTTAGAGCAAAGTGAGCCTATTAAAGGTTTTAGAAGTAACTCTATTTACGTGATAGCTAAA
Organism: Chlamydiota bacterium; assembly: GCA_022601335.1. GTDB lineage: Bacteria > Chlamydiota > Chlamydiia > Chlamydiales > JAAZZY01 > JAJACV01. The sequence continues at coordinate 95,338 of JAJACV010000020.1, forward strand.
GGTTTGAATCCTATTTTTCAAAAGTATCAACAGTCCCCTGACTCTGATCAGGCACAGACCTTTTTCGACGAGTTTGAACAACTTCAGAAAGTTTTAAGGCAACAGGGCTATCAACTCACTTATTTGGCAGAGGGATCTGATTATCCCAAAGAGTTTCAACAAGACCTCGTGTTTGAAAAGCCAGACTATTACTCTGATTTATTAGCTGCGACCCGAGAAAATTTTACAGTGCTTGGGAACAAACGTTTTGCTACTTTAGAATTTACTGATTTAGAACAACGTATTGCAGTTGAAAATAAAATTGACACTCAAATTCACGATGAACTCATCAAGTGGAAAGAAGATCATCAAGCCGCTCTAGTCGATATCCAAGATCCACAAGCTAAATTCTTGGTTCCTCCTCCAACAAGCAATGTTTATTGGGACAACCTCAAGCTGAGCACAAAAGAGTATTTTAGAGGTGACAGCCGTAAAATATTAAAATGGGGTTTAGATCTTAAGGGGGGGAAATCTATTCTAATTGGGCTAAGAGATCAGAATAACCGACCGGTTACTAATAAAATAGATTTAACAGAAGGAGTGAATGAGCTGACACAAAGAGTCAATAAGATGGGCCTTTCTGAAGTGGATGTCCGTGTTGAAGGGAATCATATAGCACTTGACTTTCCTTCCTCAAATGGCTTGTCAGCGCAAGAGCTTATCAAAGGCTCTACAATGTATTTTCATGTAGTCAACGAAGATTTCTCATCTCCGCAAAGCCCTTTATTTGCTTCGACTCAAAAATTCTTACAAGATGTCTGGAATGAAGCGGTTATTACAAATAGAAAAGATATTGAAGGGATCAATTTTATTGCTTGGAAACATTTGGGAGGAAGTGAAGATGGACAAACCATTCATCCTCGATCTGAGCATGCAAAAAGATTATATGAGGCGGGTTTAAAGCTTGCATCTCCGACCGAGACGCTAAGCACATCTACTTTAGATGACCATGTTTCACAAATAGCTCCGTACACGGGTTCCGACTATGCTGATTGGAAAGGGCAAACGAATCCCCTTTTGATCGTTTTCAATAACTTTGCACTAGAGGGATCTCAGATCGACAATATTCATACAAGTTATGATACACGAGATGGAAATACACTTGCCTTTTCAGTTTTAGGAGCTCACACCTCTAAAATGGGAGAAAAGATCAATCCACGGGAAGCTCTTTATTCCTGGACTTCTCAATTTGCAAAAGATCGTATTATGGGAACAGAGCGAGAAAAAGTGGCGCCAAATCGCGGTTGGAGACTCGCTATTGTTTTAAATGGACGAGTCATTAGTGATCCACAGTTAAACCAAGCTCTTAGAGATAATATACAAGTAAATGGTGGATTCACTCAAAATGAAGTAACTAAATTAGCTGGAGATTTAAAAGCAGGCTCGCTTTCTTTTAAACCTCAAATTCTCTCTGAGGACAATGTCAGTGCTGATTTAGGTCAAAAAGAAAAATCGCAGGGTATTTTAGCGACAGGTATCGCTCTTCTTTTAGTCATTGTAGTGATGATAGTCTACTACCGTTTTTCAGGTTTGATTGCATCGATAGCAGTTCTTTTCAATTTACTTATTATTTGGGCAACACTACAAAATCTACAAGCGACTCTCTCACTATCAGGTATTGCTGGTATCATTTTAACGCTGGGAATGGCTGTAGATGCCAATGTACTTGTTTTTGAGCGTATTCGCGAAGAAATGAAACATACTAAAAATGTATCCACTGCTATTTATACAGGTTACAAGCAGGCTTTTAGTGCTATTTTTGACTCTAATGTCACCACTATTATTGCCGCTTTAATCCTTTTAAATTTTGATACAGGGCCTATTAAAGGTCTTGCCATTACTTTGACAATAGGGATTACATCTTCGATGTTCACAGCCCTCTTTATGACTCGAGTTTTCTTTACGAAATGGGCAGAAAAGGCTCACAATAAAACGCTCTCTATGGCGAATTGGTTCCAAGTGAAGTCTATTAATTTCTTAAAGAATGCTAAATGGGTCACCTCTTTGTTTGCTTTAACTATTATTATTGGCAGCTCTTTGCTGTTTCTTCAGCATAAATCTATTTTAGGAATGGATTTTACAGGAGGCTACTCTTTGACAGTTCAACTAGATGAATCTCCTTTAGGTCAATACCGAACAAGAGTGAGAGAAGCTCTTCTTTTAGCAGGCGCTAAATCTACTGATTTTCAGATCAGAGAATTAAATCAGCCTAATATGCTTCGGATCCAGTTGAGTTCCGCTTTAGAAGAAAAAGGAAGGCCTTTTTATCAGCTTTCTCAATCAACAACCTCTCCGGTATTCGGGCAAAATAATCCACGCATTAGTTGGGTTATTCTCGCTCTAGAAAAACAAGGGATACAAGTTCAACCTCAGAGCTTAGCCTCTTTGGATAAAAACTGGTCAGAGATGAGTGGTCAGTTGTCAAAAACAACACGAAATAATGCCTTGATTGGGTTGTCACTCGCTCTTTTCTTTATTCTCGTCTACATCTCGTTTCGCTTTGAAATTAAGTTTGCAATTAGCGCCATCATTTGTACGTTGCATGATGTGCTGATTACGTTAGCTATTTTAGCTATTTTGCACCTCTTTAACGTTCCTATTCAAATTAATATGCAAGTCATTGCAGCCTTAATGACAATTATTGGTTATTCATTAAATGACACAATCATTGTATTTGATAGAATACGAGAAGAGAAAAAATTAACTAAAAAAGCTTCTTTTTACAGCGTGATTAACCGCTCTTTGAGCCTGACTTTAAATAGAACACTTATGACTTCTATTACAACCTTCGTTGTTCTATTAGCACTTCTTGTTTTAGGCGGTTCAAAAATCTTTGACTTTTCATTGATGATGAGCATAGGAGTTGTTGTAGGTACGCTTTCATCTCTCTTTGTGGCTCCTCTCTTGCTCCAGTACTTCCATGGTAGTGAGACGGAAGAAACAGTCAGTGTTAAACCACTTCAAAATGGTTCAGCTGCCTAGATTCAATTTTTTTTGAGTTGTAATAATCTTTTTTATTTTTTGAGAAAAGTTTATTGCAACTCATTTCAAAAAGTGGTACACGAATAGTTTTTAAATAATTTGATAACTGAAAATGAAACTGGAGAATTTTAAGTCTTTCCATGGTTTAGTATCTAAATTTAGAGCCATTCAATTAGACTTAACAGGAGGCTCATAATGCCTTCAAAACCACATAATCCACTTCTTTGGGTAGAACCTAAAGAAGATCCAGAGATGCTCTCAAAGCTTATCAATGAATTCAATATTCATAAAAAAACAGCTCACATTTTTATAAATCGAGATCTTACTTCCTTAGAGGACATTTACAAATTTCTCTACGCTAAACTTCCTGATCTTTATGATCCCTATTTATTTCCCGGTATGAATACAGCCGTAGATCGTATTTGCACGGCCTTGGATAAGAATCAAAATATATTGATTTACGGAGATAACGATGTAGATGGGATGACAGGAACGGCCCTTCTCACTGACTTTCTACAAGGATTGGGAGCTCAGGTTTTTTACTATATTCCTAACCGCAATAATTTAAAAAATTCAGTCATTTTAGACGCTTTAAATTATGCCATAGAACAAGATTGCAAGTTATTGATTACAGTCGACTGCAGTATTACAGCTACCGATGAAATTGAGGAATTACTCAAACAGCAAGTGGATATAATTATCACAGACCACCATGAGCCCACTTTAAAACTTCCTCACTCTATTGCCACACTCAATCCCAAATTACTAAACAGTACTTACCCAAATAGAGATTTAACTGGCGTAGGCGTGGCTTTTAAGTTGGCTCATGGAGTCACCAATCATTGTATTGCCACGAAGAGGCTCGATCCTAAAGATATTGAACTTAAAAAATACTTAGACCTTGTCGCTTTAGGTACCGTTGCAGATATGGGAGCTCTTACAGGAGAAAATAGGGTCCTTGTACGCTATGGACTCAATGAACTTCAAAATACTCAAAGAGTCGGTCTCAATCAGCTTTTTTCTGTCTCTGATTTATCTCCAAAAGAAGTGTCAGCAAATGCTATTGCCTCAAAAATAGCTCCTCGATTGAATAGTTTAGGACGCATAGCCGATCCGAGAAGAGGTGTTGAGTTTCTTTTACTGAAAGACAAAAAAGAAGCCAAACTGATGGCTAAAGAGCTTGATTTGAACAACCTTGAGAGGCAAAAAATAGAGCGTTTATTGTCTGATGAAATTGATGGCTATATTTCATCGCACCCAGAAATTCTAGGTGAAAAGGCTATCGTTTTATATTCTAAAGACTGGCACCCTGGAATTATTCCAATTATCACTGCGAGAATTGCAAAACAATTTAATCGTCCCACCATTCTCATCTCCATAGATCAAGGAATAGGAAAGGGATCTATGCGCACGATTAAAGAATTCCCTCTTCTTCCTTTTTTAAAAAAACAGGCCCATTTGCTTTTGAATTTTGGAGGTCATGATATGGCCGCTGGACTATCGATAAAAGAAGAACATATCCCTGAGCTTAAAGAAGCTTTTTTGAAAGAGACACAAAACTCTTTAGAGACACAAGATGTGCGCTCAAAACTTTTTCTAGACAGCCAAGTCAATTTCGCTGAATTAAATTTTGATTTAATGGATTCTATCAGCCTTTTAGAACCCTTTGGAAACGAAAATCCCCCTCCCATTTTTTATTGCCATGCCAAACAAGCTTGGCCACCAAAAGTCATTAATAAATTTCACCTTAAACTCTTCCTAGAGCAAGGAGAAATTTTTCTTGAAGGAATTGCCATTGGAATGGCCAACCGTCGTCGAGAACTCTATAAAAAAGGACTCACCTTAAAAATAGCCTTTACTCCACAAGTAAATTACTATCATAACAAAGCAAGTATTCAACTAGTGGTTCGTGATTTTCAAATTTTAAAATAGGGAAACCTCGCTGCGTGAGTCATTGTTCATCAAGAGAGCAAAGCCAAAAAGCTCTAAAGATCACACTCGTTTTAGTCTTTGCTCTGATGATTATTGAGTTTATTTTTGGCTGGATTGCTAAAAGTTTAGCCTTAATGACAGACGCTCTTCATCTTTTTACAGATGCAGCTTCTATTCTTTTAAGTCTTTTTGCTTTTTGGATAGTTAAAAGGCCGTCTAAGCCTCACTTAACGTATGGCTATTACCGTGTGGAAATCTTATGCGCTTTACTATCAGGCGCTCTTACATGGATTTTGAGTGGTATTTTAATCTATGAGGCTATTCATAGATTTTACCATCCAGAGGATGTCGTAGGACCTCTTGTTCTTATTGTGGCCTCCGTAGGTTTGCTTGCTAATCTTCTCATGCTAAGAATCCTTCACCCGGTTCAAAAGGGAAGTTTAAATGTCAAAGGAGCCTATCTTCATATTTTGGGAGATTTATTAACGAGTTTAGGAGTTGTCATTGGTGGGCTTCTTATTACTGTAACTCAATGGAATATCATTGATCCTATTATGACTTTAGTCGTTGCCGTTGCAGTTATTTACAATGCGTGGAAGCTCATTTTAGAAACGCTTCTCATTTTAATGGAAAGTGCTCCTAAAAATATTAAGCTCTCAGACGTAAAAAAGAAACTTTTGACACTCCCTCACATCGAGAGCCTACACGATTTACATATTTGGATGGTAGCTCAAGATCAAATTAATCTCAGCGTACACCTCATTTCAAATAATGCTTTAGAAACTCTGAAAGAAACAAACTGTTTTCTTCAAAAGGAATATAATATCTATCACTCAACTATTCAGATTGAACCCACACAAGGTTACAACTGCCCTGGTTGTACCTATAAAAAAAGCCACTAACGGAGCCTTCGAGAACCCTCATTAGTAGCTTTGTAGTAAAGAGTATTAGCTTATTATTCGCTAACGACTTTTTTTCTACCGTTTTTGCGAGCCAAGAAGGTCTCACGGTAACCGTTGATATCATCTTCACTAATGACCCAAGCAGCTCCTTTACGAATTGCTCTGAGCATACCTACGCGAGTGGCGTAATAAATTTTCTGAGCAGGAACACCTAGAATTTTAGCAACTTGATTAACAGAGAAATATCCTTTTGAATTATCAAAAATAAGTTCTCCTCCAAACGTTGACTTTGTTCTAGAGTATTTGTCTCTTCTATAAGCTTCTAAATCAGTTAGTTTGATTGTCCAACGAGTAGAGTCTTTTTGAGCTTTTAATTTATTTTGCTTAATAGCAACATAAATCGCTTGTCGCGTGACTCCGTTAATTTTTGCAGCTTCTGTAATAGTGACCGCTTGATCGCTATTCAGTGTTGTAAGCACACTCGTTTCTTCCGAAACAGCCTCAACAACAGCTACGTTGTCTTGTTCTTGGTTGAATTCTCTGAATTCATTCCCTTCATTGTTCATAATATAACCCCCTAAAAAATAAATAAGTTCTTTTTTTTGATTAAAAATATAACTAATATAATAACTTTTAAATTTTATTATGCCATATATAACATATATTAATCAACTTTTAATATTAATTATTAGTAATAAAT
>JAJACV010000021.1 GCA_022601335.1 Chlamydiota bacterium
GTACTATATTTGGGGAAGGTTCCATTAAAAATTATTGTAGTACTGATTCATTAAAAGATATTGGATACAATATTAAATTCATGAAAAAGGAAAATTATTATTTTGGTAAAAAATTAGGTAGAGTGGATTTGAATGATTATCATACTCGATTTAACTTAAAAGTTGAAGAAGACTTAGACCCAGAAAGTAATATTATTAAAAGTTTATTAACTATTCAGGTTTCTAAAAAAGAAATGAATATAAGGACAGCTGCACCCATATTGTTATGGATGAGTTGGATTTTGTGGATAGGAAGCTCTTTTTTGGATTTTTATTTAAGGATCAATTTTTTGCTATGAATGCAGATATTATATTTTGTTGATAATTTTTAATAGGGATTGTAAATGGCCTTAATTTTCCTTTTGATATTATACATTCTTAAGTAAAATCAACTCTTAACTATTTAATTATCTGGAGTGATTCAAAACATTATGTTGGATATTAAGCTGATTCGAGAAAAAGCTGCTGAAGTCGAGCAGAAGTTAAAAACTAAAAGCCCTGAAGTGAATTTGAGTGCTGTTTTAGAAATGGATGAATCCATTCGACAGCTCAAAACGCAAGTAGAGTCTTTGAAAAGTGAGCGAAATACGTTTTCAAAACAAATAGGCGAACTTAAGCGAAAAGGCGAGGATGCGACAGAGGCTCTGAAAAAAGTCAGCCATTTTGGAGACCAAATTCAAAGCTTAGATGCTGAGCTCGAAGTTCAAGAAAAAAAATTGAACCATGAGTTAGCGATTTTGCCGAATCTACCTATGGATGACATTAAAAGTTCTCCAAATCCAGAAGATAATATTTGTTTAAAAAAGCATGGGGAAAAAACACAATTTTCCTTTCCTTTCAAAAACCATCTGGAACTCAATGAACAACTACACTTATTTGACTTTGAAAGAGGGGCAAAAATCACAGGCTCTGGCTGGCCTACCTATCGAGGAATGGGAGCAAGACTTGAGTGGGCATTAATTAACATGATGTTAGATCATCATATTCAAAATGGTTTTACTCAATGGATGCCGCCTCTTCTTGTAAAGCCTGAAATGATGTATGCCTCTGGGCAATATCCTAAATTTAAAGATCAAGCTTATGAGATCAAAGATAAGCATTTTGAATTTTGTTTAATTCCAACAGCTGAAGTAGCTCTCAATGGACTCCACTGTGATGAAGTATTGAATGCAGCAGAGTTGCCTCTCAAATATGTAGCTTATACTCCTTGCTTTAGAAGAGAAGCGGGCGCTGCAGGAAAGCAAGAGCGCGGTCTCATTCGAACACACCAATTTAATAAAGTGGAAATGTTTGCATTTACGCATCCGGACAAAAGTGAGGTGGTGTTTAATCAATTTGTTGAAAATGCCGAAGCTATTTTAGAGAAATTAGAGCTGCCTTACAAAAGAATGCTTTTAGTGACAGGGGATATGTCTTTCTCTGCCGCTAAAACGATCGATATAGAAGCTTATTTACCCGGTCAAGAAAAGTATGTTGAGGTCTCTTCTATCTCTAATTGCACAGACTTTCAATCTAGACGCTCCAAAATTAGATTCAAAGAGAAGGGAGATAAACCTGAATTTGTCCATACTTTAAATGGATCAGGACTTGCCACTTCAAGGTTAATGGTAGCTCTTTTAGAGAATCATCAAAATAGTGATGGGTCAATATCTATTCCTAAAGCACTTCAGCCCTACCTTGGAGGTCTGGAAAAGCTAGCACCAAAGGAATAGCCAGAGTTGGGTTTTTAACAGCTCAAGCTAAAACCTGTTGCTCTTTTTTTAGATGAAGGACCCCTCCTACCAGCAAAGTATAAAAACCATAAGCACAAAGGTTACTGGGAGTGTCACATAGAACCTGATTGGCTTTTAGTTGATAGAACACTTGGAAAGGTCATCAGCTTTGCTCGTACAGGAATTCATGCTGATTTATTTTAAGCGATGTACAGAACTTATATTTGACTTTACTTTTCTATGAATATATCCCACCTATCTTAGTGGTCTGATCTGACACTTTCTATTAAAATAAGCATTCTTTTGAAAAGAATCTTAGAATTTTGCATAAAGTGTAAAAACTAACCCCCAATAAAATATGTCTAATTTATTCAGCTGTATTGAAAATTCACCTTCAGCTTATCACACTGTTGAAACAGTCGTATCCGAACTGAAAAAAAAGAAGTTTAAAGAGCTCAAAGAATCCTCTCCATTTAAACTTAAAAAAGGGGAGAGATATTATGTGAAAAGAGACTCCGGAGCCTTAATTGCTTTTGTAGTTCCTCAAAAGAGCATTAAAGCTGCCCGTATTTATCTAAGCCATACAGATAGCCCTACTTTTAGAATTAAGCCACAAGGAGAATATCAACATGAAAATATGATCTTCTGGTCCCTTGAAGTTTATGGAGGGCCTATTTATGCCTCATGGCTTAATAGAGACTTAGGTTTGGCAGGACGTATATTTGTGGAAGATCAAGGGAAAGTTAAAGAAGAATTAGTTCATATTACAGATCATCCTGCGATGATTACTCAGCTGCCCATTCATATTGATCGGAAGGTAAACAGTGAAGGTTTAAAAATATCTGCTCAACAACACCTCAATGCTTTAGCGACCTTAACAGATAAAAAAGAACTGAAGACTTCTTATTTAGAGAAAATTTTGAAAAAAGAAAAACCTTTCAAAAAACTGTTAAATCACGAACTGTTCCTTTGTCCTCTAGAGAGTCCTCGCTTTTTAGGAGAAGGCAAAGATTTATTTAGCGCTCCTAGAATAGACAATTTATTAAGTGTTTATGCGAGTGTAGAAGCTCTTATTCAAAATTTAAAATCTCACTTTTCTGATACAATGCCCATGATCTATTTGGCCAATCATGAAGAGATTGGCTCTAAAACTTATTCAGGAGCAGACTCTCCTTTCTTTAAAAGCATTTTTGAAAGAATCTTTTATCAAGAAAAAATGGACTATGATGCTCTGCAACAGTGCTGCGCTAATTCTTTGGCTCTTTCTTTAGATGGAGCCCATGCTCTAGACCCTAAAAGTCCTGAACAGTTTGAGCCAAGACATACCCCTCTTTTAGGAAAAGGAATTGCGGTTAAAATTGATACGGGAGCTTCTTATTCTTATTCAAATTTAATTTTAAGTAAAATTCAGCTTCTCGCTGACAAACATAAAATTAAAATTCAAAATTACCTCAAAAGAGGGGATCAAAGGCAAGGATCCACATTGGGACCGATGTTTGTTGAAAAAACAGGGATTCCAGCCCTTGATCTTGGGTGTGCTCAGCTGTCTATGCATTCAGTCAAGGAAGTTGCCTCTTTACGGGATTATGAAGGATTAGTTAAACTGTTATCCAAACTTTATAGAATTTAAAATTATTTTTCATGAGCAATTCAGATTCAGATCATTTTGAGGGAGAGACCCCGTTCGAGCATATTCTCAAAAAGAAAGAGGAAATGGCAAATGAAATTCATGGGGATGAATTACCAGGCCATATGGGAGCCTTTTTAGACGCTACTCGAGATACATCCGCATTGTTACTTATTTTTTGGACGATCGCCCTACAAGTGGGTTTGACTGCTCAACAAATGACTTTGATGCTTCTTATGCTTGGAATAGGTTGGCTTGTTTGGAAAATAGTTCGTAGTACCTGGCTTGCTCAAACAAAGCTAGAGCGTCTGCATCGCATTTTGAAAGAAGAGCGTTATGAAATTGAAAACCACCGTCCTCAAGAGCGAGAAGAGTTGGCAGCTCTTTATGCAGCCAAAGGATTTAAAGGTGAGCTTTTAGAAGAAGTGTTAGATGTTCTCATGGCTGATGATGATCGCTTGTTAAAGGTGATGATTGAAGAGGAGATGGGACTTAGTTTAGAAAACTGTGAACATCCGTTGAAAGTTGGAAGTGGAGCCGCTTTGGGGGTCGTCCTTGCAGTAGCGGTTTTGTTTCTTTCTCAGTGGATTTCACCGCAATTTGCTCTTTTCCCTACAGCAGCTTTACTGATAGGAGTTTCTGGATACTATATTGCTAAGCTTCAGAAAAATGAAAAAACATCGGCTTTTGTTTGGAATATAGCGTTTGCTACTTTAACCTATGGAACTGTCTACTTCTTATCTAGATGGTTTCTGTCATTTAATTCTTAATTTCTATTTATGTCTAAAATTATTTCTCAAAAAATTAGCGAGAAAAATGAAAATCTATTAACAGATTTTCTAGAGTCGGGGCATTCACATACTGTGAGTCCTTTTTTAACTTTAGACTCTCGTAAATGGGCCAAACACCTTTCGTTAAAAATCTCTATTTTTTCACTTGCTTTACTTGTGCTTGCAATTGGATTTTCATTTATTGAACGACTCTCTCCTATTTCAGCTTTTTTTCAAGTGATTATTTTCTTTTTAGCCGGAACTCCAGCTCTTATTGAAGCTTTAGAAAAAGTGAAAAAAATGAAAGTGAGTATAGACGTCTTGATGGTCTTAGCTGCCTTTTTGTCTATCTTCATTCACTCTAGCTTAGAAGGAGCTCTATTACTTGTGCTATTTTCTATTTCACATTCTTTAGAGCATTTTGTATCTCATAAAGCTCGAAGTACTCTGAATCGACTCAATAAAATGGTGCCAAGTGTAGCGCAAGTCATTAGCTCAACAGGCAAAATTATAGAGAGGTCTGTAAAAGATGTACGTGTAAACGAACTGATTTGGGTGAGGGCTGGGGAAATTTTACCTTTAGATGGCCGAGTGGTGGAAGGGACCTCCTCATTGAACGTGGCTCATCTCACAGGAGAGCATGCTCCTATACCGATTTCTGAGGGCGAAGAAGCGCCATCAGGAGCTGTCAATGTAGAGGGCACTTTAAAATTGTCAGTAATTAGGACAGGGGCACAATCTACGATTTCAAGAATTATTCAGCTGATTTGTGATGCTAATAAAGCGAAGCCAAAACTGCAGTCTTGGTTTGATCGATTCGGTCAAAAATATTCTTTGTTTGTTATTCTCTCTAGCTTTTTCTTTGCAATTGCGCTTCCTCTATTGATTCCTTCACTAGGGTATTTTGGTCCAAGTGGCTCCATTTACAGAGCTTTAGCCTATCTCATAGCAGCATCTCCTTGCGCGCTTATTATTGCTGTGCCTATTGCTTATGTAAGCGCTATTAACTCTTCAGCGAAGCTTGGAATTATTTTGAAAGGGGGAATCACACTTGATGCTTTAGCTAAAGTCAAATCTATCGCGTTTGATAAAACAGGTACTTTAACTTCTGGTGAATTGGAGTGTTTGTCCGTGCAGCACTTGGACGGATCCAAGATCAACGATGCTACAAAAGTTTTATCTATTGCAAGAGGACTTGAGCAGCACGCTCTTCATCCTGTAGCCCAAGCGTTGATACATTATGCTGATTATCGTGGGATTTCTCCCTGCCAAGTCTCAGACTGTAGAGCTATACCAGGACATGGTATTCAAGGTACGGCTGAATACGAAGGGCTTAAATATGAAGTTGCTGTGGGTAGTATCAATTATGTGGCATCTTTGTCTAGTGAGCGAGCTAAGCTCGCTTTGAATGCTTATAAAAATGAATTGGGCCACCTAATCGCAGCTTTGAAAATCGATGACGAAATTTACCTCTTTCAATTTGTAGATCATCTACGTCCTGATGCTCAAAATGTTTTAAAGCAATTAAAAGAAGAGCTTGGATTAAAAACATATATTTTAAGTGGTGATAATGATTTGAGTGTGAAACGTATTGCAAGCAACCTCAATGTGAATCAATACTTTGGTCAACTCAAGCCTGCTGACAAGCTCAAGCTTGTTGAGCAATACTCTCAAGAAGAAAATTTAGCAATGGTAGGGGACGGTATTAATGATACTCCTGCACTAGCAAGAGCCTCTGTTGGTATTTCTCTTGGTAATGTTGGAAGTCATATGGGCTCTGAAATTTCAGATGTAGTGCTAATCAAAAACGATCTCTCACTCATTTATAAACTCTTTTTAAAAGCTAAAAAAACGCTGAGTATCGTAAAGCAAAATGTTTTTCTAGCAGCAATTATCATTGTCTTTATTTCAATTCCTGCTCTTTTTGGATGGATACCCCTTTGGTTAGCAGTCGTGTTTCATGAAGGTGGAACGGTTCTAGTAGGACTTAACAGTCTACGCTTGCTTAAGAATAAATAAAGCAATTTTAGGCTGCTTATGGGACGGAGATGCTATACCCACGTCCTTGATAATTCCTAAAATACTTAGATCCAATTTTGAATTAGCTGATTTAAAACAAAGATCAATCTAGTGATTTATAAAGCAGATAATCTGTTATTTGCATTTTGAATTTCAGCTTGAATAATCGCATTAGCTGTATCACCATGGTTTTGTTCTATAGCAAGTTCTAGAGGATTTTGTCTCTCTAGATAATTTGCATTTACTGTGGCTCCTGCTTGAATTAAAGCAGTCGCAATTTCAGCAAACCCGTAGTAAGCTGCCAATTGTAGAGAATTAATTTCGTTACCAGTCTTAAGGTTTGGATCGGCCTTATTATCAAGCAATATTTTGACAGTATCAATATTGTTATTGTTAACAGCACATATTAATGGAGAGAATCCATCCAATTGTTGTGCATCTACTTTGGCTCCATTTGTAATTAAAGCTAAAGCCGCATCACTATGATTTTGTTCAGCAGCATAATGAAGAGGAGTTTTACCCCGAAATCCATCTTTATTTGGGTTAGCATTATGAAAAATTAGCAATTTAATTGTTTCGGTGTGCCCTTTTTCAGCAGCATGATGCAGAGGAGTATCTTGATCGTTATCAGAAGCATCTAATGAGGCACGATTTGCTATAAGAGTTTCAATAATTTCATTTTGTCCTACATATGCCGCTTGGTGTAGAGGGGTTTGTCCTCTACTATCAGTGACATTCACCTGAAGTCCGGCTTGAATGAGATAGATAACTAGATCTTTGTATCCATACAGAGCTGCGATGTGCAGGCAAGTTTGTCCTTCTATATTAGACATATCTATTGAAACTCCTTTACTTTTAAGAGCTTCAACTATGTTTAAATTTCCTAGTTGGGCAGCAGAATGAATCAATCGATTAGTAAATTGATCAATAGGATTGTTTAAATCCTCTAGGGATAATTGGTTAATTTGATTTAAGGCTTCGTCATTACGTCCATTTTGGATGGCCAGATGTAGAGTTTCTAAAGGACTGGAAGGAGGTTGTGCCGTACTCATTTCAGGAATAACGATATCTTCACAATTGCCTCTACATAGAGGGCATTTCTTATTCTGTGCGACGCTAAAAGCGTTAAGTAGGCACTTTTCATGAAAGAGGTGGCTACACTTTGTTTCAATCACTTTATCAGGTTTTTCGTTGAAACGAAGCAAATCTTCTTCACGAGTATTTAGGCAAATGGAACAATCTTCGAAGTTTAAAGGCACATATTTTGTAAAATGTTTATTGTAAACTTCTGATGCTTTGTTTTTTAACTCTTCTTTAAACGCTATAGAAAGCTTGGAGCTCAAACCTTCTCTTTTAGGAGGGCTAAGTTTGGGAGATATATTGGAAAGATTATAATTAATACTTCCTCTTCTAGAAGGACTGTTTGAGGGAGATATGTTAGGAGATACATTGTTTGTTGTCATAATTAGTCTTTTTTTAATTTTGCTGTTAATTAATTATAAACA
>JAJACV010000022.1 GCA_022601335.1 Chlamydiota bacterium
TAACAACCTTGTATATAAAAAATAGCTAAGTCTATTTTCCACTTGTCTAATACAAGATATCCGTGGCATATGCCTAGTATTATTAAAAATAACTATTGACGATGCGCTTAGAAAAAATTGAGATCACAGGTTTTAAATCTTTTGCAGATAAAACCATTTTGAAATTTGACGATTCGGTCACAGCTATTGTCGGGCCAAATGGTTGTGGAAAGTCCAATATTGTTGACGCTTTTCGCTGGGTACTTGGAGAGGGCTCTGCCAAATCTCTTCGTAGTGATAAAATGATCGATGTCATTTTTTCTGGATCTTCAACAAGAAAAGCTCTCAACTACGCTCAGATAGCGCTTACTTTTACCCATATTAAGAAAACGCTTTCACTCGACTACGAAGAGCTGTGTATTATGCGTCGCATTCATCGCAATGGGGATTCAGAGTGGTACGTCAACCGAAATCCTGTTCGCCTCAAAGATGTGCACAAAATTCTCTGGGAAGCGGGTATAGGAAAAAATGCTTTTTATATTTTTGAGCAAGGGAAAGTAGATGACTTAATTACTTCCAGCCCTTTAGAGAGACGCTCCATTTTTGAAGAAGCCGCAAAAATTATGCACTTCAAAGAAAAAAAGAGAGAATCTCTTAGAAAGCTTTCACACGTGGAAGACAACTTAAAAAGAGTGTTAGATATTCAGTCAGAGGTCAACCAACAAATTGATACTCTGCAAAAACAAGCTGAAGAAGCACGTATCTTTGCAGAAAACAAAAAGACTCTAACCACTCTTGAGAGAGGCCTTCTTCTATACAAATGGAATCATAATCAAAAGAAGTACTCTCAAGCAAAAGAGCGCTGTGAAGAAAATTTAGTGCTTCAGAAAAAAATGAATACTGAGATTATAGACTTTGAAGAAAAGCTAAAAAACTTAAAAGAAACTCATTCTAAAAAAGCCTCTGAAACACGCACTCTCCATGAGAGTTTCTATGAGGTTAAAAAAAGTAAAGAGCTCGCCTCTTTTGAAGCTTCTTCACATCGTAAACAGAGCGAAGAGCTTTTAAAGCAGACGAATACGCTCAAAGAAAACCTGCAAGCTTTGCATCACAAGCATCTGAGAGAGCACCGCACTTTTGAAGAAAACCAAAAAGCTCTAAAAACATACGAAAATGATGTTGTCTCGCTATCTAAAAATCTTCAAAACATTAATGGCACTTTAACAACTTTAGAACAAACGGTTGAACAAGAAAGTAGCCAGAGAAAAGAGGCGCAGCAAAAATTAATGACTGCGGTAAGTTATGAAAACGATCTTCAATCAGAATACAAAAATAATTCTGCTAAACTGCATTCTCAAAAACAAAATCTCGCCAATATTTTACATGACGAAAAAACATGCATTTTAGAAATTCAGGAGAAAGAAACTCTTTGTAAAAAGCTCGAGCAGTCCACCCAGGAATTAGAACTCGTTTTACAACAAGAGCAGACAAGACTTCAGGAAGTCAAAGCGGATCTAGAGACAAAGATGCAATCCCAAGAAGCTTTGAGCCAAAAGCAAAAAGAATGCACTTCACAGCTCACTGGAAATAAAGCCAAACTCGATATCTTGCTAAGTTTAAAAAATGAGTTAGATGGATTTAACCAATCTTCCAAAACACTTTTAAAATTTGCCTCCCAATCTGAGCATAAACTTTATAAAAAAGTTTCCCCTCTAACAGACTGGTTTCAACCTAAAAAGGGCTTTGATGCTCATTTATGCACGATTCTGCAGCCCTACTTGCAAACTCTTGTCGTCAAAACAAACGCTGACTTAAATTCTCTTTTAGAAATTGCTAAGGAGCAAAATTTACACAACTTTTCTTGTTTCTCTCTTGAGAAATTAAGCCTAAATTCAAGCACAGATGACCTGGAGTTAGCCAAGTCAAATGAAGTTGCCTGTCATTTTTTAAATGCCATTCGAACGAATACAAATGAAAATTCCTTTAATCAAATTGATGGCGATTACTTTCTTGACCATTTAGGGGTGCATCACCGTATTTCAGGTACAGAGCAAAATGTGTTTTTAAGAGAAATGGAGCTCAAGAAAAGAGAGCATGATCAACAAGCTTTAGAAAGCGAAGCTTTACAAATTCAAGATAAAATAGCCTCGTCATCTCAGATTACCAGCTCTTTAAAAGAAGAACGTTCTAAACTCAATCAAAATGCCCATAAAAATGAGTTAGATTTGACTCGGATGCAATCTTCTCTTAAAAATTACTCTGAGAGTTTAGAGAGACAAAAAAATAAACTCACTTCTTTTGAATCTCAAAAAAATGAGCTCTCTACATCGATAGTAAATCTTGAATCCAAGCAAAAAGAATATATTCAGAAGTGCAGCAAACAAGAAGTTGAGCGAAAAGATCAACAAACTCTTTTCTCTCAAATTGAGTCTCAGTTTGAAACAAACTTCAGCAGTTTAAAAGAAAAAAGAGGACTCAAGCAATCTCTAGAAGATAAAATCAAGAAATCAGAAAGAGAATCTCAGCAGTTGAAAGAGAGTATTCGGGTTTTTGAATCAAAAAGCAAAAGCTTTGAAGATCAAATTAAAGAAATTGGGACTCTGATTCAAGACAAAGATGATTCTTATAAAGAACTTGAAAAGCAAAATGTTGTGTTTCTAAGGAATGTGAAAGAGTTTGAGAGTAAGTTAAAAATTGCTGAAGAGAGATATAAAACATTTGAGCGGGCTGTAGAGCAGTTAGAGAGAGAAGAAAAACAAAAGGAAGTTGAGATCAAAGCTTTGAGAACTCAACTCAACGAAGAGCGTAATCGAGAAGTAGAGCTCAAAGGACGCCTCTCAGAAATAAAAACTGAAATTCATATTCAAACAGAAGAAATTCAAGAAAAACTCCATGTTTCAGAAGATGAGATTAAAGATCTTGAAGTAGATTCCTCTATAACGCTCGGTAAAACAGAAAGAGAAATAAGACGACTGCGTAAACTCATTGAAGAGCAACCTGAAGTAAACTTAAAAGCTATTTCAGACTGCGAGGCTCAAAAATCTCGTTTTGAGTTTCTTCAATCCCAAGTGGATGACCTCCATGAATCACAAAAAAAGCTTCTTGAGATTATTACTAAGCTAGATGATACCTCACGTCAGATGTTTAAAGAGACTTTTGAAAAAATAAGATTACGCTTTCAAGAGAATTTTTTGCTGCTATTTAATGGTGGAGAGGCTGACTTAAAACTTTCTTCACATGAAGACATTTTAGATGCTGGAATTGATATTGTTGCACAGCCTCCTGGAAAAAAGATGCGATCTATCCAGCTTCTCTCAGGTGGAGAAAAATGCCTCTGTGCTGTAGCCCTTCTTTTTGCACTTTTTGAAACTCAATCGATCCCTTTTTGTATCTTAGATGAAATTGACGCTCCCTTAGATGATACAAATATTGAGCGCTTTACAAATGTCTTAAGACAGTTTGTAAAAGATAGCCAGTTTGTGATTATTACCCACAACAAACGAACCATGGCTATTGCAGATAATTTACTTGGTGTTTCTATGCAAGAAAAGGGTGTCACTAAAATTATCCCTCTTGAATTCAAAGCTCAAAAAGCTTCTGCTGACAGGGCCTGAAATTAAAAATATTTATCGTTAAATCTCCCTCTTTTCTCTTAATTAAGTCTTTATATGTAATTGGCATAGTGATTGCTTAGTCCGTTTTCTAAATCTTAAAGGAAGAATAATGAAGATCTCACCTGACAAAATAATAAGCTCTCTTAATGAAAGTTTTGTTATTCATCAAAAAAAGCCTCTAGGCCGACCTGATTGGATGCCTAAGCCTATTGATGAGAAACAACTTATTCCCGCGAAATTTACACGTTTATCTCATCTTTTAGATCGACTGAATAGAATTATACACCCACCAGCAATGCCTCCAGGGTTTTGTGGAGGGCCTGGAGCTATCTTTCCCGGTGTTTTTAGAGCCGATATTAAAGAGCTTCAACAGCATTTTCAAAACGTTGAAATGATAGACGGGTATGAACAAGAAGCTGTTAGTAAAATCAATACGTTACTTAATGTTTTTGTACCTACGTACGAGAGACTATTAGACACTAAAATATATTACTCTGGAGAAGGAAACCCAATTACTAGATATATAGATGCAGATGGGAGCGAAATCTCATATGAAATTTTTCAGTCCATCAGAGAGAAGTATGTAACTGCGCTACAAGAAATTAGAACTGATTTTTTGAAAATGTCCACTCAGATAGAAAACCTTCAGAGAGTAGTGATTCTCCCCATTTGGGAAAATACTGTCTAGAACCTAGCAATCAACTGTAGGTAAATGCTTTAAGAGGTTTCCAGTTGAAATAATCCCTTGACAAATAAATTAAAGTATGCTATACTATTCGTGTTGAATGAATAAATAGAGGTGATATTAATGGAACAAGTTAAATCAATCAATCCACTGGATAGTAATGGTTTAGAATCTAATGGAAGTGTAGGAAACCCGTCTCAAGCAACACAACTGTTATATTTACAGCTTGTTGCCGCTTTCTCTGCTATTAGCCAGGCCTTTGCTGAGCAACAAACTAAAGCAGCTAAAGAAAGTGCTGAAGAGACAGATAAGTCGATAGCAGAGGGCCAAGACGCTGCTCAGGAGACTTCATCTAATAAAAGCTCTCATAGTTCTAAGCCGGCTACTGCAAGCAATTCTATTGCTGAAACAAGTGCTGTTGGAGGCTTTTCAACAGGGGTTGGAGCGGGATCGACCCTCTAATAATTAAGAGCTCGGTAAACGCTATCACCTAAATACTAAATCTGGTATGTTCGCGAAGGAATAGGCAAGGTCTTTTTTGTTCGCATGCATACCGATTTAATCATATCCCCCTTTTTAGAGCGCGCGCAGTCTTATCTCGACGAGAAACGTATCAAGGAAATCATTTTCTCAAGAGGTACGTATCATATTCATGTCGAAGACAAAGAAACTGGAGATCCTGCTTGGGCTTTTTTTCAAGTCAATGAAGATCAAACAATTAAAGACTTTTTCTGCTCTTGTCAATCGGAGTCTTCGACTCCTTGTGAGCATTTAGCTGCAGCTTTATTAACTGTTTTTCAAAAAAAACGTTTACCTCTTCATCTTCGATTTGAGCACTCATTTTGGTGTCAAATAACGCGTCAATTTGCTCAGGCTTATGGCTACGATCATCTGAATTTACAAAAAAGCGAACATAAATATCAGCTTTTGGATCATGAAAAAATTGTTTTTTGGATTCAAAGCACGGATCAATCGACCCTTAAAACACTTAGTGAATATATTGAAAATAGACACGAAGAAACCGAAGAAACCTCTTTAAAATTTTCTAACCTCCCCAAAAAGGAACTCTCCTTATGGCGCGAAGGCAGGCCCTCTCCAAAGCTACGCTATGAACTTTCATTTTGGTCTGACTTAGCCAAGTGGCTGATGATTTTGGAAGAAAGTGATCCGTCTTACACGGCTCGATTTTCATATCATAATAATTTCCCTAAAGGGCTTACCATTACTTTTGCTAATCTCAAAGTTTTCTTTGAGATTAGCCGAGAAATTTTGATCGAAATTATTCCTTTCTTAGCTACGATAAAAAGTTCTTTGGAAGTTCAACATACTCCTTGTGCAACAATCGATAAAATTCTCTATGACAAAGAAAAAAAATCTCTTGTTATTTACCCTAAACCTTTAAAAGAAAACCAAAGTTCTCAATTAGAGGGAGAAAAATTGGGTGAGTGGATTTATCTCCCCAAAAAAGGCTTCTATCACCAATCCTCACAAGATATCTCCAGCTCTAGAACGATTCTCTCACATAATATAGATCGTGAATTGGAAAAAAATACTTCATTTTTTTCCAAACACTTAAAAGAAACCTCCATACATAAGAATCCTAAACAGCCTCATTATTTGGTTTATTTCGATGACCATTGGAACTTCAATGTGTATCTCTATCTTTTTGAGCATACTGATCTAAAAAAGCCTCATTCTGCTTTCTTTGGAAAATGGATTTTTATTGAAGACAAAGGCTTTTATAGACTAACCGAGAATGTTTTCCAACAACCCTCTCTATTCATCCCTAGAGATAAAGTCACTGAGTTCATAAGACAATATCGTTACTGGCTTAGTACTCAAAAAGGTTTTGAGGTTCATTTAGCCCCCATTGAAACTAAAATTTCATACAAACTTAACTCTCAATACCAGCTTATCTTTTCCTCAAAACTAGCTCACCTAAGTGAAAAACATTGCGACTTTGGAGAATGGATTTTTATTCAAGATCAGGGATTCTACTCTAAGCCAAGACAGTCTTCTCCTATTCAAGGTGGACTTACTATCAAAAAAGAAGAGATATCTAAGTTTATTCATCTAAACCAAGACGATTTGGAATCCGTTCCTGGTTTTTTTGCAGAGCGATGCCCTCTAAAAAAAGCATCTCTTTCACTCTATGCCAATTTAGAACAACAAACTATCTGCATCGAACCTATTTACGAATACCATCCAGAATATAAAGAAAAAAAAGTTATTTTCTTTGATCATTATACTTACGTAAAAAACGAAGGCTTTTATTTTCTCCCCAAAGAAATACAACTGCCTAAAGGATTTCGCCGAAAAGTAACTGTCTCTCCCAAAGATCAAACCTCTTTTCTAGCTTTTCAGTTTAAAACGCTTAAACCCTTCATTTCAAAACTAGATAATACACTCCAAACTCCTGCCAACTTAAAACTGACTCTCGATCATTTCAAAGGTGAGCACTTCCAGCTAGCTTATTCGAATTTAATGGGTAAAGCTTTTATTCCCTCTCTTTATACAGCCCTGCAAAATGAGCAGCCCTATTACCTCTCAGAGTTTGGTTTAATTCCACTCAACCATCCCAGATTTTCATGGATTCATGACTTAAAAGAGGAACAAGTCACTGAAAAGGGCATTCAACTAACAACTCTCGACCTTATTCGCATTGAAGCCGTCGACTCTATCTTTTCTAACGATGATGAGCCTACAAAGATTCTTGACCAAATCAAATCAGCTCAAAGCCTTTTGATTCCTCCTCTAAAAGGTTTTAAAACAAAACTAAGAGGCTATCAACAAGTTGGGCTTTCATGGCTCTGGAAACTTTTCGCCTACGACCTCTCTGGTATTCTCTGTGATGATATGGGCTTGGGAAAAACGCACCAAGCGATGGCTCTTATGTCAGCTATAAAAAACCAAAAGATAATTAAATCTCGCCCTGGCTACAAAGCCCCCAAGAAAAAGTTTTTAATAGTCTGCCCTACATCCGTTATTTTTCACTGGCAAGACAAACTAGAAGAGTTTTATCCACAGTTAAAAATTTTGACTTTTTATGGCTTAAACCGTTCATTAAAACGCTTTCAACAGCAATTCGATGTACTTCTAACCTCGTATGGTATTTTAAGAATTGATCAAAAGCCCATCTCTAATTTTAAGTTTGATTTAGCTATCTACGATGAACTTCAAATTGCTAAAAATCATCGCAGCTTGACTTACTCCGCCCTACAAAAAGTCAAAGCAAAAATGAAACTTGGCCTCACTGGAACGCCTATAGAAAATAGCCTTAGAGAGCTAAAGGCGCTATTTGACTTAATCGTTCCCTCTTATATGCCAGCTGATGAACATTTTCGAAATTTCTTTCTCAATCCTATTGAAAGAGACCATGATGAACAGAAGACTCGCCTTCTCAAAAAAATGATTCAGCCCTTTATTTTAAGAAGAAAAAAAGAAGATGTCGTCAAGGAGTTACCTGATAAAACTGAGCAAGTTTCACATTGTGAGTTGTCAAAAGACCAAGTTATTCTCTACCAAGACTTCTTAGACCAGTCTAAAAACAAACTTTTAAAGGAGCTAGAGGACAAGTCCAAAGCGGTCTCATACATGCATGTATTTGCTCTTTTAAATAAACTTAAACAAGTGTGCAATCATCCTAAAAGTCTCGACCCTGAAAAATATGCTAATACAACCTCTGGTAAATGGGATTTATTTTTAGAAATTTTACAAGAAGCCCGTGAAAGCAAACAAAAAGTGGTCATATTTTCTCAATATTTGAAGATGATAGATCTCATCATAGCTTATCTTAAGGAGCATAATATAGGTTATGCAACGATAAGAGGTTCGACTAAAGATCGTCGAACACCTTTAAAACACTTTCAAAATGATCCCTCTTGTGAGGTCTTTATTGGTTCGTTAAAAGCTGTGGGTCTAGGAATTGACTTAACCGCTGCTTCTATTGTCATTCACTATGACCGCTGGTGGAATGCCGCCAGGGAGCGTCAAGCGACAGACAGGGTGCACAGGATTGGTCAGAGAAAAGGAGTGCTTGTCTTCAAACTCGTCACACTAAATACTCTTGAAGAAAAAATTGATAAAATTATTAGAAGTAAAGAAAAGCTCATGGAAGATGTTGTTGGAACTTCTGATGAAGATAAAGTAAAAGCATTCTCCAGAGAAGATCTCATTGATATCCTTCAATTTGTGCACAAAGACATTTATACAAGCTCTTAATTTTATCTCGCTACATCTGAGAGATAGTTGGACAAACTCTTAACTGTAACCTGTTCAGAGAGAGGATAATCTACTTCGCCTGGATAAATGACATAGAGATGCTTTAGCTTCAAATCTTGAAGCGCAATTTGCATAGACTTCGTCATCCTAGGTGCATCTGAATACTTAAATTCAACACCAATGAGACCTTCTTTTAGAGGAAGGAGCAAATCAATTTCAGCTCCCCCATGCGTTGACCAAAAGTAACAGTCTTGATTGACTTCTTTTTGAGAGCGCACCACTTCTTCAAGCGCAAAACCTTCCCAAGAAGCTCCTAATTTTGGGTGAATAAATAACTCACTTTTATTCCTTACTCTGAGCAATGAATGCAACAAACCACTATCTCTAAAGTAAATTTTGGGAGATTTGACTTGTCTTTTTCCCAAATTTACATGCCAAGGTTGTAATTGGCGTACCATAAAAATTCCTGTCAAAATATCAAGGTACTTTCTAATGGTAAGCCCTGATACTCCAAAAGAACGCCCCAACTCAGAAGCATTAAAAATATTACCATGATAATGAGCAAGCATACTCCAGAATCGCTGCATCGTATCGGGTGGTATTTGGAAGCCCAGACTCGGTATATCCCGTTCCAAAAGCGCTCTGATATAAAAGTTTCTCCAATCTAGACTGGCTTCCTCTGTTTCTGCCAAATAAGATTTGGGAAAACCTCCTTGCACCCAAAGCTTCTCTAAATCTCTTACCTCCGCTAAATTGAAAGGAGTCAGCTCTAAATAAGCAACTCTTCCCGCTAAACTCTCTGAAGATTGCCTTAAAAGTTCTTTTGAAGCACTTCCCAAAATTAAATATTTTTGGTTCAATTTTTGATTATCAACCAAAACTCTTAAAATAGTAAATAAATCAGGAAAACGCTGAACTTCATCTATAACAATAAGGCCAGATAACTTTGTTAATGTCAGCATCGGATTTTGAATCCTCTCCAAGTCTATTGGAGATTCCAAATCAAAATAGTTAGATTTAGGAAAAGAAGCCGTTTTTTCACAATATTCTCGAGCCAGTGTAGTCTTCCCACACTGTCTAGGTCCTAAAATAGCCACTACTGGATGTGATTTCAAATAACGTTGAATAAGACCAGAAAAATGCTGCCTTTCCATAGATATCCTTGAAATTCTTAACTTACCCTTAAAATATTCAAGGAATACCTATTATTTCAAGCTTTTTCCTTGAAATTCTTAACTATCCTTTAAGATATTCAAGGAAAAAAATTTGTTTAATTGCGAACAGAAGCTAGATTCTTCTCTTCTGCTACCTGCTCTCGCGTCTTTTTACTTTTAAGAAAGAACTGAAGCGGACAACCAAAGAAATTAAAGGATTCCCTCATTTGATTAATAAGGTACCTTTTATAGGTATGGGTTAGGCGGCTTTGACTATTCACAAAGAATAGAAAACTGGGCGGAGATGTTTTGATCTGTGTCATATAATAAATGCGCAGTCTTTTTCCCTTCACCATAGGAGGAGGTGTTTTATGCTGAGCTTGCTCAATAAAGCGGTTTAGGGCCGCTGTGTCGATACGTTTCGTTCTATTGATATAAACTTGATCAATAATCTCATACATTTTCAGTAGATTACGACCCGTTAAAGCCGAAGTGAAAAGAATGGGGTAAATATCTAAAAAGGGGCACTCATGAATGAGAGCTTGTCTCGTATGCTCCATCCTGTGATCTTGTACTAAGTCCCACTTGTTAACAATAAGAACACAACTTTTCCCTTGTTTGTAGATTTCAGACATTAGCTTCTTTTCTTGAGCTGTCATCCCTTCTTGAGCATCTATCAGGAAAAGACAGATATCTGACCTCTCAATAGCCTCATAGGTACGAATAGATGCAAACTTCTCAACTACATTGAGCTCTTTTTGCTTTCTTCTAATACCCGCTGTATCAATTAGAAGATAATCTTTGCCCTCATGTTGCAGCTCAATTTCAATAGCATCTCTTGTGGTTGCCCTCTCAGGGCTCACCACACACCTTTGAGAGTGTGTTAAAGCATTAATCAATGTTGATTTACCAACATTGGTACGCCCTACGATACAAAGAGTCGGTTTTTTACCCGCGTCTTGTTCTTCATCTACAGGTTCTATTTTACTAAATATAATTTCGAAAAGCTCATAAAGGTTACGTCCATGATTTGCCGAAACCCCCACCACCTCAGAAATACCAAGAGGATAAAACTGATGAGCTAAATAATCCAGATGCTCATCATCAAGCTTATTAACCGCTAAACAAACAGGTTTTTTAGATTTCAAAAGAAGTCTTGCTATTTCCTGATCCATTTCAGTAAGACCTACGCGACCATCCACAACTAGAACACAGAATGAGGCCTCTTGAATAGCTTGGCGACTTTGTAATAAGATTTCTTGATTTAATGGATTCGCGTCATCGAGCTGAATACCCGCAGTATCAATCAGAATAAATGGATTGTTTTGAAACTCCCCTGTCCCATAGAGACGATCTCGAGTCACGCCCTCCATCTCATCAACAATAGCGATTCTTTTTTTTAAAAGCCGATTGAACAGGGCAGATTTCCCCACGTTCGGTCGTCCTACAATAGCTATTTTTGGAAAAGACATGATTACCCTTATTTCGCACTCAGAAAGTATTCTAATATAATCGAGAATGAGTTAAATGAAAATAAAAATCCAATTTTTATTAACATTACTATTTTTAATATTAAAAACAGTAAATAATTTAATTAAAAATGATTTTATTGTTAAAAATGAAGATTAAAAGTACCCATTATAGCTCATAATTTTTTAAAATGGATGATCAATCACCTATTAAAGCCACAGAAAATGCCTTTGCCCATGAACTCAAAAAACTAAAAGAGAGTTAAAAATACTCTCGTAATTTTAAAAATCATTTGATAAGATGCCCTTGAATTTTAGTTAATTTAGGGGAAACGTTGTGAGTTTGCTAAAAATGGTTCCGCTCAATGATTGGAAAATTAAGCTAAATCTGTCTTTGCTTGAAGATATAGTGACTTCTTTAGAAAGTGGCCAAGTTCTCTTTTTTCCAAACCTAGCCTTCCCTATTTTTCCTGAAGAAAAAGTTTTATTTTCCCCAACTCTGGTCAAAAAGAATCGAAAAAATATTAGTTACAACTCAAAGGTAGATCAATTAAAAGCATGCGAAGGAAATTCCCAAACTAAAGCAATCATTCAAAGTATGATGAAACGCTTTTCTGACCATGCAGATCAACTTCTTCTCCATCTTTTTCCAGGTTACGAATTACATTTAGATAAGGGCTTAACCAGTTTTAGAACAGTAGAAGCTAAAGATAAGCCTAAAACATCACTTACAAAAAACGACTCCCTTTTACACCTAGATTCTTTCCACTCTTCCCCCACTGGAGGCAGGAGAATTTTACGCTTTTTTACAAACGTAAACCCTTTCAATAAGCCTCGAGTCTGGAAGGTTGGAGAATCTTATCAAAGTGTTTTAAAACGTTTTCTTCCAACCCTTAATAAACCTCTTCCTGGATCTCGATTGTTCATGAATCGTTTTGGAATAACAAAGTCTTACCGCAGTTTATATGACCACTTCATGTTGGGCATTCACAATAAAATGAAGGCTGATGACAGATATCAACGAGAAGTGGATCAAGAGACTATTGAATTTCCTCCAAATAGTTGCTGGATGTGCTTTACCGATCAAGTGTCTCATGCCGCTTTATCGGGGCAATACGCCTTTGAACAGAGCTATTTTTTATCCCTTGAAGGCCTGATATTTCCTGAAAAATCTCCCCTCCATTACATGGAATCTATTCTTAAAAAGAGAGTTCGAAATTAATGCATATATTAAAAAAATATTGTTTTTTCCTTTGCTGCTTACTTTGTGCCTTTCGTGTTTCAGCATCTAATACTGAAACGCAAATGGTTCAGAAATGCCTTAATAGTGACCGCATTAAGTATTTTTTCGGCAACTATGGTGTAGAGGTGTTAGATTTGAACTCCTCTCTCTTTCCTAAAAGCCGGATTTCTAACCTGCACTCTATCCATGATGGGAAAAAAGTAATGAGGACATTGGCAGTTGTTGATTTTACTAGTTCTTTACCTCCTTCTCTTCAAAAGGCTCATCAAGAAATTGAAAATGGTGGCTCTATCGGTATTGTCTTACGTCAAAATGGATGGACCATACAAAAAAAAGCGATCTATTTTGGAAAGCTCCCCCTATCGTCAAATCTTATGCAATGGATGGATGAGCAAAGAACTTCTCAAGCAAATATTTATATCTATCTGCTTGAGGTTTCAAAAGAAGATTCTGGTCCTATTCCCTATTGTACAATTACTGAAGTCTATAGTCCGCAATACCTCACTGAGGACCATTTAAAGACCATTTACAAACAGGACTATGAGAATCATCTAACTATTAGTTCAGAAAAAGCTTATTTATTAGCTAAACTCAAAGAATTTATATATCAATTTCCTGAAATATAATTAATTTATTTTTATAAATTTAAATATTGGAACTGTTTCAAAAAATAATACAGGACAAGCTTTAATTGCTGCTTGACATAGAGAACATTTACCATATTAACAAGATTGACTCATATATTATAAATCCTTAAAATTTAACTCTTTTAAGATATTCTAAATAACGGAGATACTATGGCAACGGCAGCAGGACTCAATTCTAGATCAGTTATTAATGTTGAGTTAGATATTGAGTTAAAGGGTTTGGAAAGTTTAAAAATACCTTTTTTCAGAGTATCCTTGCCAACATCCTATACTACTGAAATAGCTGATTCATCACTTCCATCTTTTAAGAAAAAAGAAGAGGATGGTCTTCAGCACTTAACATTTGATTTAAAAAAAATTTTAGAAAGTGTTAAAACCTCCCTCGAGGAAAAGGCACCACCTTACACTGTTTCTCTTCTTTCGGTCTTACATATGCAAGATAAAGATTTACGAGTAGCTTCTAAATTAGTAAATGTTAACTATGCTGAGTCAGCTATGAGTGAACGGTCTAGTAGAGAGGACCTTCTTGAACCAGGATTTGACTTAACAATTCACGTCGAGCAAGCTGAAAAACAGCCAGATCCAGAGAGAACTTATACTACCTCAGACGATGAGTTTGAGTACGAAGAGTTCTGTAAACCATATTTGGATATGGACAATTAATATTCAGAGCTTAACAAGATCGATTAAGCAATTCATAGATATTATAATTGAGCAGGCTAAACACTTTTTTCCAACACCCTTTGAGCAAATACATTTCTGTAGTGAAAATTATACATTAGGCCACCACAGTTCCCTTTACTAATTTTAAAAAAAATTATACAGTCTAGTATAGACTAGATACTACATTAAGGATTCTTTTTTGAAAATTCTGCTAACTGGAGCAAGTGGATATATTGGTGCGCGCTTGCTTATCCGTCTAATCCAAGAGAATCATTTTGTCTATGTTTTAGTCCGCAATCCCTCTCGATTTAATCCTCCCCCTAATTCTGATGGTAAGATAAAAGTTATTGAAGGAGACATACTAGATATGCTCTCTCTTAAAAACATACCTTCAGATATAGAGGTTGCTTACTACTTAATTCATTCGATGTCTAAAGATGCGGAAAATTTTGATTTAAAGGACCGCATTGCAGCTGAAAATTTTATAGAAGTTATCCAGAAGACAGCATGCAAGCAAATTGTTTACTTAAGTGGTATTGTTAATGATGACCACTTATCTAAACACCTCTCTTCACGTTTTGAGGTCGAAAAGATTTTAAAAACCAGCACAATCCCAGTTACTTGTCTCAGAGCTGCTATTATTATTGGAGCGGGAAGTGCCTCTTTTGAAATCATAAGAGACTTAGTTGAAAAACTGCCTATCATGATTGCTCCAAAATGGGTGCTAAGCAAATGCCAACCAATCTCCATTGTTGATGTCATTGACTACCTCTCTAAAGTATTAAACCATAAAGATTGCATCGGTCAATCCTTTGACATAGGTGGAGAAGAAGCCTTAACCTATAGAGAAATTCTTCTTCGATTTGCAAAGCTTAGAAAACTTAGACGCTATATCCTAGTTGTCCCTTTCTTTACACCACGCCTCTCCTCTTATTGGTTGTTTTTTATTACCACAGTCAACATCCAACTCGCAAAAGCCCTGGTAGATAGCCTCAAAAATAATGCTGTCTGTTCTGATCAGAAAATCTTAAAAATCCTACCTAAAAAATGTCTCACTTTTGAAGAATCTGTCAAAAGAGCTTTTCAAAAAATAGAAGACCACGAAGTTATATCTAGCTGGAAAGATGCTTGGTCTGGCGGCAATTTACCTGCCCATTTTATGGATTATATCCAAGTCCCCAATCATGGATGCTTAACGTATACAGAAATCCAACCCTTCTCAAAGACAATTGATTCTAATGCCTTAATGCAATCGATGTATCAAGTAGGTGGCAAAAATGGTTATTATGTAAATTGGGCCTGGAAAATTCGAGGCCTTATAGATCGATTACTCGGAGGAGTTGGTTTAAGAAGAGGTAAGGTTTCAAGAGAAAAGCCGAGACCCGGAGACGCTTTAGACTTTTGGAGAGTTTTAGTCGTTGATGAACAAAAACATCGTTTCTTGCTTTATGCTGAGATGAAATTACCAGGTGAGGCATGGCTCGAGTTTAATATAGAAGCCAAAGGAAACTTAGTAGTCAAAGCCACTTTTAGACCTAGTGGGATTTTCGGGCGTCTCTATTGGTATGTGTTATGGCCAATTCACTTAATTATCTTTCGCGGATTAGCCTTAAAAATTATTAAAAGAACTCAAACCCCTCCAAAGGAACAGGATCATACTTCTTAAATTCATCATCCACCAATACTTCTGTATATAGCCATTCCTCATTATTGCATCGAGTCATACGATCAAAAGACATAGCCCAACCTTTTGCTAAACCATGCGCCTTTAATGCTTCTTTAGAATATATAGAACAAGATGGATAGAAAGCACATTGAGGAGCTCCTGCAATGGAGATATTACTTTTATAAAAATCAATGAGAGACAAGCTGAGCCTCACAGACAAACGACCCTTTTTATAAAAATCTGCTGAAATAAAAATAACAGCTAACATTGTGAGAAAAACAAAAATAATTTTTTTAAAACTCATACTCAAATTTATCTCTCATTAATAGATTTTCCTGCATGATTACCTTACTTTGAAAATCTTGATACACTTGCTCATTATATATTTTAGCCGCCTCTTTTCCTCCAAGCGCACCTCCAATATACCAACCAAGCTCAAAAGTTACTGCAAGAACTCCCAGAGTATAAAATTGTGTTAAAAAAAGCTGAGTGGAAGCTGCAATCAAAAGCCCATTGATAAAAAATGAGGTTAAAGCTGTTTTGCCTTGTCCTACATATAGATAACCTGCTCCAGGACAGATAAGGCCCAGCCATTTTGCAAATCTAGGAGATTTTAATTTGCTCATGTAATTTTCAGATAATTCCAATAGGTAATTTAAAGCGGGCTTATGAGAAGAAATCAATTTCAGCTGTTCCATATCTTTTCTCATAAGAGCTTGCTTCAAGATAAGTTCTTGCGCTTGCTCCGGATACTTGTCTTGTATTTGAGCTAATATATAGTTAGATTTTATTTCATGATGCTCTTTTTCGTAACAATCGTAAAGCAGAAGCATAAGGTCATGATGAAACGAAAAACTTTGATCAGCATAAAGTAAGCGGCTCTTCTCAAATTCTTGAATTACTTTTTTACTATCTTGCTTTAAATAGTGTGTAAAAAGTAGGGCATATTGAATTTCTGTTTCACTTTTATCGTTCCCTTGAGGAATAAGGATAAGCGCTCTTTTAAAAGCATCTTGAGCTAAATCAATCTCTCCTTTTTTAGCCAAAGAGAGCCCCATTTGATATTCTTTAATCCAATCTTGATTGACTTCAAATAAACTACGGTTCTCTTGAAGTTTTTCTGTAAGTGATGCTGAGAACAGCATGAATCCATGAGAAAAAAACGTAATGACAACTAAAAAAATTCTAATCATTATTTATTTAAGAAATAAAGTTTTTCTGTATTATTTACGAAAGACTTCTCTTTACTTTTAGCCCTAAAGAGTTGATCTTCTCTCGATGTTACTGAATCTAGCTCTTCTATAGAATCAATAATTTGTGGTCTAATAAACATAATGAAATTATCTTTACTGATAGAATTAGCTTTAACTCCTAGAAGATCTCCAATCAAAGGGATACCTCCCAAACAAGGAATCGCAGTTTTACTTCGAGTTTTGATATCCTCTAACATACCACTGATCATTAGAAAATGCTTATTTGGAATATGCACTCTTGTAGTAATAGATGAGTCGTTTGTCACAGGGACAATGGCAAAATTATCTGAATTCCCACCACTTGAAGGCACTGCGTTATCAACAAAGTCGCTTGTACTTTGTTGAATTTCTAAAGTGATGGTATCTCCTCCTCCTAAATAAGGAGTTACAGTTAATGAAAGTCCCAGTTGACGGTACTCAATACTTGCTGTTACAAAGTTTCCAGAAGTAGATCCACTCGCTTGCAAGATTGAATTCGTTTGAAAGGGCCTTGTTGATCCCACATAAAAAGTAGCCGGAACCGTATCTTGAGTAACAAGCTTAGGATTTGTAAGAACGTCTGTGGCAGTATCTGTTTGCAAAGCCGTAATTAAAGCTGCCAAGTCAAAATACAGATTACCACCTTTAAATAAGACATTCCCAATGACCCCTGTTGTGAGTCCTAATGCATTAGGCGTTTGAGGCACTGGAACGCCAGGTCCTGTAACAGCATCTAAGCCCTGAGTAAAAATATTAGGTTTCGCTGCACTTCCTGCCACATTAGGATTGCCAGTCGTTAATAAACTCCCTGCTGCTGACACTCGCTCAGTAGGTTTTCCTCTATATCCATACTGAACTCCTAATTCAAGTGAGTTAGAAATAGTGGTTCGAACGGCTAAGACTTCAATAAAAACTTGTCGCAAAGGAGCATCAACAATTGTGAGCAAATCTTTAATTTTAGTTAAATTCTGAGCACTCCCAATAAATAAAAGTGAGTTAGTTGTTTCAATCCACTGCGCTGAGTTAATTGTCATTAAAAGCTGTGAATTAACCGATCCCATATGAGAGAGATCCCCTGCCACTTCTTTTAAAGTCTCTTGAATCTGCTCTCCCTTATGATACTGGAGTTTGTAGATAAAAAACTCTGCAGCAGCTTCATGCCCATCTGGAATAGGTTCGGGCTGATCTCCGGCATCTAAAGTTTGAAGAACCTCTAATGTCTTTCTCACAAGATAGGGCGTTGACACAACAAAAATAGTAGAAGACTTCTCTTGAGGAACCATGACAAGGGGATTCCCATCTATTAGAGGCGCTATAATTTTTTCTGCTAACGTTACCAAATTCAAAATGTAGGTTTTTTGAGATTTATAAGTTCCTATTTCAAAAGCTGCATCTGGATTATCTAAGCTTTTTAATAAATCAGCGACTCCCTCAATATTACTGCTTAAATCAGTCACAATGAGATGATGTGTATCTTCAGAGGGCTCTACAATAGCACTTGTAGAAACCATAGCAGTTACAATTTGAGCCACCTTCGTAGGACTTGTATTTCTTAAATAAAAAACACGCGTAATAAAAGGTTCATTAGATTCGCAAATATTACCCATTTCTTCAGATACAACACTTCCAACAGATCGAAGACTAGGATCCTGGCTAATGATGATGTTATTTCCTTCTTCTACCATGGAAAGTCCTTGAACTCTCAAAATTTGAAGAAGCGCCGAACGAATCTCTTTAATATTAGTTGGCTCATCAGCCATAATTGAAATATTAAATTGGATGTCTTCAGAGTTATAGACAAAATTTGTATTGGTTAGCTTACTTAAGAAATGAAGATATTCTTCAAAATTGATATCTGAAAAATTAATGACATAACCTTCATTCTCAGTATCTGGAGGGCATTGAACTATTTGTGTATCTACTGGAGGTAAAATTTGAATCGTAGAGGATGTTTCTTGGTTAGTATTTTTCTCTTGATTGGCAGGAGGGGTACACTTGTTGACAGTGATTTCTTTAACAACACCAAAAGGCGTCCCTACAGACTGATTTTGACTTGGTGAGCCACATTGCCCAACGATATTCTCTTGAACTTTTTCTGGATCTTGCGCAGAACTCGATAATGAATTTTCAGATAACTCATCCAAGATAAGGCTCACATCAATTAAAGAAGATCCCATCTCTTTAGGAGAACTTATGCTAGATTCTATTGATCCTGCACAAATATTACAGCTAAAAGTAATTAATATAATCGTTTGAAATAGTTTAGGTTTCATCTGTCTCAATTGTTTCCTCTAAGCTTAGTACGATTTATTCGCATGCCAAATATTTTTTTATACGAGAGAGTTCTTTTTAGGGATATAGAAAAACAATTATTTTTTAGCCTTTTCTTTGAAGAGTCATTAATAAAAGTGGAAGTTGATTTACAGAGCTATTATTTAGTTTTGCCATATGGTTCAAAATAATATTTGCTTGCTTATTTCCCGAAGTAAATTGACCCTCTTCAATAGAATTCTTGTAAAAAGATGTGTCTATCATTTCATCTTCAAAATTAATAAATGTGTAAATTCTATCTCCAAGGTTCCAGTTTTTAGTGATAGGCAAATCTAAATTAGAACTATTTGTGGTATCGATTGAAGATTTAAACAATAGAGGTTGGCTGGATGAAGAGTTGCCTTCCTGAAACCATAAACTACCGGAACCATATGAAAAGCAATGCATCAAATCTGCTTCAAAAGATACCGCTAAAAACATTAATGATTTCAGCTTTTGCTGATGCTCTTCACTCAACCTTAAAAGTTTTTTTAAAAAATCTTCCGATTGAGATTTTATATTGGCAGACTCAGGGTCAAAATCAGCTTGCATCCCCTGGACAGCTCCCTTCAAAAATGCACTGGCAAAAATGCCTTCTGCTCCTCTTTGCTCAGGGCAAGCTAAAAGAATACCCATATAGTTTTGTGGTAACATTATAAAGTCTCTATACAAATGGCTTGCAAGAGGTCCTTTTGGTTTACACACACCCAAAGCCACTTTTTGCTCCAAAACATTCTTTTGGGGGCTCAATGTAAAATAAATACTCTCACTAAACTCTGATAATTCTTTTAATGAAAGATCTAGTAATTCCTCATGATCATCGAACGTAACCCTCAAGTATTCGTGCAACGCTTCTATAAATTCATCTATTGTATGATAGCGCTCTGAAATATCAGATTGAAGAGCTTTCATTAAAATGAAACGAAGCCCCTTAGGTAGTTGAGATAATTGTAAAACTCCATAAGACAATTTACCAATACAAAGCTCGTACGTTGTAATGGCAAGTGAATAAATATCTGAAGGAAAAGAAGCTGTTAATGGATTTTCTTTTTGTTCAGGACTCATATAACTTAAAGTTCCCATAATGCGGCGCTTCTGAGAAACAGAATGACTCTCTTCTAGAAGCCTAGATATCCCAAAGTCGATGACTTTCACTCCCCCTTCTTCTGATAAGAGTATGTTTTCGGGCTTCAAGTCTCTATGAACCACTTTATGAGCATGTAGGTGACTGACAGCCGAAGCTACTTCCAAAATAATTTCTAAAGATCTTTTAAACGAAAGGACATTTTCTAAAATTAACTTGCGCAATGAAATCCCTTGAACATACTCCATGGCAATATAAAGCCCTCCTTCCCAAGATCCATGTCCATATAATTTTACAATATTTGGGTGATTGGCCATCTCAATGATGCGCGCTTCTTTAGAAAACTGATCCATCATTTCTGGATGAGATAAATATTTTGGCAGCAGTACTTTAATAGCAATAAGCTGGTTTGAATTTGGCTCTACACCTAAATATAGAACGCCCGTTCCCCCTCTTTTAACAAGGCCCTTTATCCGGTAGGGCCCTATTTTGTAGGGCACGGGTACTTTATTCGAAGGATTGATTATATAGGGATCGGACTCAGAGAGAGTCTTTTCTATCTTACGTTTTTTTTCAGGCATGAAAGCTCTACTGGGTTAGCCAATGTTCAAAATTCGAACGCCTAACACTTCTCCCACTCGAATTAACTCACCCTGCGCTATTTTCTTCCCATTTGCTATCAAATCTACAGGCTTTTCAGGCTTTAAATTTAGCTCTAATAAGTTCCCCGGTTTCAATTGCATAAGTTTTTCACAGGTCATTTTAAAATGAGTCAACTCAACTGAAATATGCAGAGGTATATCTTCAACTTTATCTAAAACTGATGCAAGTTCATGTTTTTCTTCTTCAACTCCAGCAGGTGTGTCGTCAAGCATGCCCAGTTCCTCTGGATCTGAGGATCCTTCAAAATCTTCTTCATTGGCATTTGGAAGACCTTTGGAAGGTTCATTTTCATCATCCATTTCTAAGAACTCCTCTTCAAAAATATTTTGCTCTAAAACTTTAAATCCCTCGTCCTTCAGCCGAACTCTAAATAGCGCTTTTTTACCTATTTTCAAATTCAAACTTCCCGCTTTTTTATCCGGATCCAATAGACAATTGTCAACAGGAATAAAATCTCCCCTCTTTACCTCTTTCCAATCTTGAGTACTTCGAAAGAAGGATCCTGCCTCTAAAGAACAAGAAAGCTCTAATGTTTTGGCTCATTTCTTTCGTTAAATGCTTCGGCCTTTCTAAAAAGTGAGTCATCCAACTTTTCCTAAATACTTCCGGAATTAAAAGTCGCCCTGTAAGAGTTTCTCCACAAGCCTCAAATAAAACATCAACTCCAAGGCACCTCACAGATGGTGGAGAGTCTTCAGATAAATATCTGAGTAAAAATCCATCAAAAAAAGATTGTTTTTGAAGATGGCTTAAAGCCTCTACAGATAAATAAGTTAAAAGGCCTGACGCAAATTGTGAATTTAAAACACTGTGAGTCTTTGCCTTTTTTTGCACAAGCCAATGAACAAGAGAGTACGCATCAAGTTCTGGTAAAAGAAATGAAACTTTTCCTTGTACAGGAAGAGCTGAAAAATTTAAGCAGGTTAAACTATCCCCTAAATTTTCGGCTAAAGTTTCAGATGAATACCAATGCCATTGAGAGGATCTAATTTTCAATCCCTCAATACCTAAAAATGAACCTAAACTTTGTGCAAATGAGTCCCAAGGAAAAGTAGGTATTTTCCCTAAAAGAGGTATATCATCGAGATCTAGGATAGCTCGTTCTACATAGCTTACCCAATCATAGGAAGACTTTGTTTTCATAAAGAAAATCAATCACTTAAATTATTATTCGGTTATTTCTAGTTGATGAACTTTTAGTGAATTTATTTTCAAGGTATTTTTTAACTGTTCTTTATTTTGTTTGATTAAACCTGTCCCTTTTTGATTGAATTTACTAAACTTTAAATTCACTTCCAAAGGTCGATATTTAAAAGCAGAGACTTCAATCTCTCCTTGATCAAAGGTTGAACCGGGTAAATTCAATGAAATAGTGGTTTTAATTTCATCACCATTTTCAACAACTTGAGCTTCCTCAATAATTTTTTCTACCAATTTTTCAAGTTCTGCTTGATTCTCCCTAGCTGCAGTACTTGGATCTAAATTCCCCTTAGTAACCCCATTGGCTTGTGCTGCATTCGGTGTAAGCATGTTGGCTGCAATATTCTGATTTGGACCCACTGGCTTTGTCTCTTTGTGCACAGGCTTTTTTTCAGAGGGTTTTAAGTGTTTTGGTGATTGTTTTTTGATCGCATGCTTTTCTAAGAGCTCTTTCTTCGGCGTTTTTTTTGTATTCAAAGGCTCTTTTATAACTCTCTTCTCTGGCAACGGCTCTTTTATAGCTTTCTTCTCTGGCAACGGCTCTTTTATAGCTTTCTTCTCTGTCAAAGGCTCTTTGATCGGTTTTTTTTCAACAGGAAGCCCTGATTTATTTTTTGGGGCTAGAAGAGCTGCTTTTTCTTTGTCAACTTGCTGCTTTGCTGTATGCAATGGATCTTCATTTTCTAGCTCATTCTCGTGTCCGTCTTCTTCAATCTTCTGATTGTCATCAATGACATCGATATCCTCTTCAAGTCCAGCAGAGCTTTTACCCTTACCTTTTTTTAAAGCATCGGCTCTTCTTTCCTCTGTACTTTTTTGATCTTCTTCTTCATTAATTTTCTTTGAGTCTTCTTCTTCAATTCCTTTCTCTTCATCTTCTAGGCGAGCCCCTTGATTCATTTCTTCACGTTGCTTAAGTGACTTCAAAGCATCTTCTTTTTGCTTCAATTGCTGCGTTGTATCTCTCTCTTCTCTTCCTTCCTCATTGCGTTGATTTTTCATAAGGTTTTCAAAAGATTCGGTCTCTTCTTCAAGATAAGGATCATCAGGTACATTATAACCATCATTAGGACTAAAACTTGGAGGAGGAATGCCCTTGTCACCCATTTTTGTATCTCCCTTTCTTTTTTGTTTCTTCGTTTTTCTCTCGACGTTTATTACTCAAGTGAACAAGAGAGCCTACTTCATCAAGTTGTTTAGCTTCTTGACGCCTAATCTCATTAAGTTCTTGAGTAACCCAATCAGATTTATGAGTTTTTAGTTTATCAACCTCAAGACGCTTTTCTTTCAGAATTTTTTTGGCTTCATCCAGTTTCTTTTGAGCCATCTCAACTTGTTTTTTTTGTCTATCAACTTTGCGTTGTTCTTCAATTCTCTTAAGTTTAACTTCTTTTAAGTATTGCTTCATTTGATCAATTTCATGAAGTTGAATACCCTCATCTAAACCTGCACGAAGTTGATCTAATTTATCTTGATGGTGATCATCTACTTTCTTGTAAGCTTCTTGATATCCTTTTAATTTTTTTTTCTCACTCTCTAAAACACGTTGCTTTTCTTGAACTACTTTTTCAGCCGCTTTAACTCGACGTTTTTTAATATCTAAAACTTGTTCTAAAGGATATACGAGTTTATTTTTTGCCATGATACCTCAAGGCCTTACCGAAATAGAGCTTTCAGTTGAGAGAGTGTTTCTTCAAAAGATGATTTTTCGTGTGTGCCTTGCTTCAGGAAATTATTCACCTTATTTATATAATTAATGGCAAAGTCTG
Source organism: Chlamydiota bacterium (assembly GCA_022601335.1). Classification (GTDB taxonomy): domain Bacteria; phylum Chlamydiota; class Chlamydiia; order Chlamydiales; family JAAZZY01; genus JAJACV01. The sequence goes on from JAJACV010000022.1 coordinate 23,600, forward strand.
CATCACGATCGGACCCAGGCTTGTATTCACCAATACGAATAAGCATTTCATTCTTTTTGTAGTTGGATAAGACTTCTCTTACCTTTCCAATGAGTTGAAGATGCTCTTTATCTACGATCGAGGGCAAAATACGACTGACGGAACCCAATACATCAACAGCTGGATAGTGGAAAGCTTGAGCAAGTGCTGGATCTAAGACAATATGAGCATCCAAAATAGATTTCGTTTCATCTGCTACAGGCTCACTCATATCACCACCTTCTACAAGAACCGTATAAAAAGCTGTAATAGAGCCTTTGTCAGAGTTTCCAGAACGCTCAAGAAGCTTTGGCAGTGTCGAAAAAACAGATGGCGTAAAACCGGCTCGAGCAGGTGGTTCGCCTTTTGCAAGCCCCACTTCCCTTAACGCTCTAGCAAAACGAGTCACAGAGTCCATCATTAATATAACAGATTTACCCTGATCACGAAAGTATTCTGCTATCGCAGTTCCTACATATGCTGCATTCAATCGAACCTGAGAGGGTTGATCTGAGGTAGACACAACGACAACCGATTTTGCCATCCCCTCTTCTCCCAAATCTTTTTCAATAAACTCTCTAAGCTCTCGCCCTCTCTCTCCAACAAGAGTAATAACATTAATATCCGCATTAGCATTTCTTGCGATCATTCCAAGAGTGGTTGACTTTCCGACTCCAGCCCCAGCAAAAATTCCAATACGCTGGCCCTTTCCACAAGTTAAAACGCCATCAATAACGCGCACTCCTACCGAGATAGGCTCTTTTATAATTTCTCTTGTTAATGGATCAGGTGGGTTTTGCTCGACGGGGAAATATTCATCTGCATGCAAAGGTCCTTTTGTCTCTACATCCATGGGCTCACCAAGGCCATTTAAAACCCGGCCCAAAAGCTGCGGACCAATCTTAATCATAAGAGGCTTTTTTGTTGGAATAACCTCGGATGAGGGGCCCACTCCATTCATATCCCCTAAGGGAGAAAGCAAAACCTCATCTTGAGTAAAGCCTACAACTTGAGCTCTTAAAGGTTCTCCGCCCTCTCGCTTCACTAAGCAAAGGTCTCCCACTTTAACTTGAGGGATAACTGCTTTGATCAACATTCCCACAATTTCAGTGATTCGACCATGAACTGTTGTCAGCTCCAAGTTTTCAAACTGCTTTATTAAATCTTCGTAACTAGATAGGTCTTCATCCATTAAAGTTGAACACTCATAATTGTTTTGAGATCATCAATTGCCTTCTGCAAAACAGCCGATGAAAATTCGATTTCTACTTGCGCTCTATAGAGCTTCACCTGCATTCCAAAAATATGCTTAAGCATCATTCCTGGATTATTTTTATCGGTTTTAAGCTTAGAGACGTTCTGCATAGCCGATTGTAACTGAGATTGTCCATCAGTGAGGTAACCTAGAAATTTTTCAATTGCCGGATCAGATTTCTTACCGGAAGTCGCGTCTACAGCATCATCTACTGGAGGCGCAGTCCCCTTTTGCCCTTCTTCTTTTTCATCGCCTACGTTCACTTTAGAACTGACATATTGAATATGATCTTTAGACCGCTTCAGCTTAGCATCCAAAAGTCTGCGCGTTCTCGGATTAAGTTTTAGGCCGGGTGTTTGGAGGGCCGCTCCTAAATTTTTCATCTGACCTAAAACAAGCTGCATATTAGCAACCAAGTTTTCAGGAGAAGCTTTTGAGGCCTGTACACCTCCCTGCCCTTGCCCTGCTACATTCATAGGAGACGGCTTAGCAGATTCACTGTTCCCTTTCTGGCCAACTAGCTGCTTAAACGTTTGATCGGTATCTTGAGAAGAGACATCTCCTTGCGGTATCGCCTTAGAAGGCCCTATGTCTCCTTTCCCTCCAATAGGTGTGCCCTCTACCATAGACTCCTCTCTTCAAAGTTTAAAAACTACACCCACTAACTCTTTAATCGCTTATTGATTGGCAGTTTCTTATCCGCTTCTAAAGGATGTAAATCTTTCATTTTTTCTTTAATTTCTTTGTATAGGTCTTCTGAATAGGCCCCAAGTTTTTTCAATTCGGCACTATCTGTTGTGCTCATAGCCTCTTCAATTTGCTCACTACCCTTTTTTAATCCTTGCTCTTCAATAGAATAGAGATTGGCTATTCCAAGCATCGTTTTTGCCATTTCATTATCAGGCTCTTTTTGTAAAACAAGGTTAAACATCTCTTTCGCTTCGTCTAACTCAAGCTTTAATAGGCGAACCATTCCAAGCCCTATTACTGGAAGTGCAAGATCTGGATCCAACACCATCGCCGCATAAAAACATTTTGTGGCACTATCTTCATCCACCTGCTTAATTGCAATAAAGCCAGCTTCAACAAGTACTGGAATATCTTTTGCAAACCTTTTAATTTTTTCGTGCTTATCTTCCATAATATTCCCTTAAATGTTAATTACCTGTTCATGTTTCCAATAGCAGATTTTGCGGTTGAGAGACAACCCTCAACGACGTTTGAAGATGCCTGCAAGACTTGTTGCATAATAGCCATATCCCACTGCAATTTTGCAGTTGCTTGGAGCTTCATACTACTCTTCGCACTTTGCACTGTCGATAAACCTGTTTTTACTGCACTGACACTCGATTTAATAGCCGCATTCATCGGCCCCCAATATAATGACATACTCTTTTTCCCTTAGTTGATACGATCAATCACTTTAATCAGAGCTGAATACCCATGAAGCACAAAGCCCATGTTTTCAAACTCCTCATGTTTAGATCCCTTTCTTAATTGCCCTTTTAGATGCTCCAATTGCGAATGCATCTCTGTTAAAAGCTCTTTTTTCTTATGAGGATGCTTTTTTAAATCCGTTTCCATCTCAAAAATAGTTTTAGATGCACTCTCTTCTTTTCCTTTTTCCATTCCAAACATAAAGCATTTCCTCTAACAATTTTTAACAGTGAACTAAAAAATTCACAGTATGCATTTCACCGATTAAATTCAATTTTATATTTTAAACCATTTTTTTCTAAGAAAACATAATTCTCAAAAATAGCTAAAACTCTCATTCCATTTAAATAATCACCCACTGTTAATATTCTTCCTTTAATAACAACAGCGCGTCCCACAGGTCCCTGATCTGCATAGCCAGAGACTGTATACATATAGCTAACATCCATTGTTTCGCTTTGGTAATCTGTCACATTTACTACAGAAGAATCTCCAAGCCAGCTTCCGAATGTCTTCTCTATTACTTTTGCAGATTGAGCAGGTTCTCCTTCTTGTCCAATTGACCCTGGGGATCCTTCAGACTTATAAGGAAGCGCAGGTACCGATCCAACACCGTTTTTACCTTGTCCTACAATAACCACATAATTGTTTACGTTACGAACGCCCACAATCCTTGAAATTTCTCGAATGGTTTTCTCAAAAGCTTTTTCGTAAGAAGCATTCACATACCCGGCTAAAGAAATGTCACCATTAGAAAGCTCTACTTGAACACTATAAAATCCATAGTTATGCAGTTTACTCAACACATCTTGATTTAAGTCACTTTCAATCACAACATAGTTTGATAATCGATCTACATAAGGAAATTGAACATTCACAAAATCTTCTAACTCGGCTCCTTCCTCATTGGTAGGTAAATAACCCGATAAAACAAAACGTCCTGGTTGGGGTGAGTGGATACTAATACTTCTCCAAATAGGATTCCTAGAAAGAACTTGATTCATTTCTTGAGCGACGTCATCGTCAATAACAACGTTATCATCAATTTGTGCAATAAAACCTAAATTATTCAAATTATATAGTAGTTCTTCTTTATCGACGGTGGTTAGAACATGGCCCACTAAAAACAATGTTCCGCTATTCGAGTTGTACGTATACTTAATGTCAGGATAGTTATTACCCAGTGCTAGTTGAATTTCTTTTGTAAAATCCAATTTTGGACGTTCAACAGGAGATGACTTAAATAAAGTAACAGCCCCCACTCCAAGCACGACTATAATAGCGACTAGAATACCCGTTAAAATAAAGGTGGACTCTCTAATTGTTTTCTTTTCAGAAGAAGACTCTTCTTTAACAGCTTCTTTTTCAGGTTTTTCCTCTTCTTGATTTTTGGTGTCTACAACGGGGCGCTCAGCCACGTAAGTCTCTTCCCCTCGCTCTCTATCAATAATAACAAAGGTTGTAGTCCCTAGCGTTATCATATTTTTAGAGGCTATTTCTTGCTGCCCTTGAACAAGTTCCCCATCAACAATCACTCCATTTCGACTGTCGAGGTCTTCAATAAACACTTCAGGTTCATCAGAAATACTCAATCTAGCATGATGCCTAGAAACACTTAGGTCATTAAATATAATATCAGCGCCCGCTACATCAGTGCCAATGACATAGGAGCGTCCTTTTTGCATGGCAAATTCAGCACCTGCATTTGGACCGGCTAATACTTTTAAGATAAATCGCTCCGAACCCATGTACTTTTCAGAAAGATCATTAAACGTATCTTGATCTCCTAAATCTTCAAAAATAGTGTCATATCGCTCATCCTCTTTATCAGATTTACGAGCTTTATTTTTGTGGTTTTTAGAAGGCGAAGGATCTTCACTTTCATCATTTCTTTCAGAATCATCGGGTTTATCTTGAGATGAATGTGCGGGAGATGTGAGTCCAGGTACTAAGTCATCTGGGACGTCTGTTTCTTCAAAAAAGTTGTCATACTCACTTGACTTAGTTTCAGTTGAAGGATCCTTGGGCTCCGTAAATTTAAACCAAGAGTCTCCTATTTTCACTTTATCTTCATAATAAAGGCGAGTCTCTTTCGTTAAATCACTATCGCCAATACGTATAGGATTCGTATCGCTGAGATTGAGAATGAAATAGTGACCGCCCTCTTCACGAATGCGAGCGTGTTGTCTAGACACTCTAGGATCACTCAATACAAATTGACAACTATTAGGATCCCGGCCAAAGATCCACTCTTTGCCAGTATCTAATAGAAACTCATGTCCTTTTTCTGGACCATCTATTGCAATAAACTTTGCATTCATATTTTTAAAATCACTAAAGTGTCAAAAGGCTGCTCTCGCCTAGCTTTAATTTCCCAAGCTCATTCTTCCAAAGCTCAACGTAATTTACAAAATCTTCAACAGCTTCTTTAAATTCATCATATTGAAGAGAGAAAGGAAAGGCTTTTGTAAAAGTCAGCATGTGGCTTTCGGTATCGTACCCCAAAGTGCCTCCTCCTGTTCCTTTTCCAAATAGATTTAACCTCATTAAACTCATTAAAAGGGTCTCTTTATTCTCACTTGGAAGAGACTCTAAATGACTCATTAAGTTAAGTCCCGGATTCAAATCTGCATATTGAACAACGATGTCATTATCCAATCTCAAAGTATAAATCTGACTCTCACCTAGAGTTAATCTCTCTTTAAGATCCAAAGCCTCAGAAAGCTGCTCTGTATACTTTTGAATCTCTCCACTCATTATATTTCACAATTTATAAGCTATTTTTTTTGTGTAACTGATTAAAGACTTTAAAGCAAAAAAATTTCGATTAAAAAAAAAGACAAAAAAAAAGCCCTGCAATCACAGGGCTAAAAAGGGCATTTTTATTTATATAGGGAAAGGGTTAGACGCTCGCCGCTGAGGTTTGAGCTGAAATAAGCTGACCATGCATATTTTGAAACCATTCATAAATACCGGTCATGTCTTTTAATGAATTAGCTACAAAAGAGTCTTCTGCACTTTTCGCTTGTGCATTCATTTGGCCAATAGAGGCGTTTAATGAAGCAGAAGCCTCATCTAAGCTCGCCGCGACAATATAGTTCTTTTTCAACACTCCAACTAATGCTTTAATAGCACCACCTGTAAGGTTTTGAAGTAATAACTGCCTTGTATCGAAAATTTTTCTATTCATGTTGTTTTCAATACTTGCTCGCTCTGATGCCATTCTACGCTCGTTTTCAAAACTATCCTTCATAGTAACACCTTCTTGGGTACTTCCATATGTTCTTAACATCTCTTGCTTCATTTTAGAACCTTGGCTTCCCCAATCCCCAAGGAGATCCATTCTCTGCTTCATATTAAGTGGAGTTTCTCCAAAAATAGGTTTCCCATTCTCATCAAATTCTTTAGGAATTTCGTTAAATAGTTTTTTCATGAAACGCTTCTTTGCCGTTTTACTTTTCGGTGTCTCAATTATGTTTCCATCTTTATCAGTAGATTTGCCATTAATAAGCTCCGAAAATTCTTTATCTTCTGGAGATGTCGCGCCATCACCAAGAACCTTATCAAAAGCTTGTCGACTTGCCTCTCTATTAGCTAACACTTCGTTTTCTAAATCAACAGATCGATCGTTTCTATCTAGACCAAGAAAGCTTTTCTTCAATTTTGTCTGAGAGCTTTCCTCACGCTTTTCTAATTCTTTTGTAAATATATCACTGTGAGCTGCTTTAAACTCTTCTACCTTCTTATCAATGGCGTTTTTTTCTTCCTCGTTTAGAATATTTGCAGGCTCTTCATCAACAGAGCCGTCTTCAGTTACCTGTCCAGTCGCGGCCACCTCATTTTCTAAAGATCCCTGATTTAAAGAATTTAGAACGTGATCGTGTGTATCTAGATCTTTAGCATAGGTATCATCGCCAGCATATCTGTCTTTAACTTGTAAGCCTGCTTGAAGTGCTGCCACAGCTGATTGAGCAAATTCACCCGCTGCATCTAAGTTTTGTTGCTTCGCTTGCGCTTGACCCTTAGCTATAGTATCCTTAGCATTTAACTGAGCTGCATTAGACTGCTCTTTTGTCTGAGATACTTCTGCTTTCATCATAGCTTCTTGAGATCTCTGACAAAGCTTTAAGATAACGGGTGCGTTTTCAAACATAAATGTGGTTAAAGGATCTGCTTCCCAATGGTCTCCAAACCCACCAAAAATGCCACCCCCTGAAGATTTACCTTCTCCCTTAGCTGAATCAGAACGGCCTAAAGTGCTCTTTCCTGACACTTGAATGTCACCTTGAACTTTATTTAGCTTTTGCTTCTTTGAAGTCCTTGGGCTAAGCGTCGGCTGATTTAACACCGGCTTTTCTGGAGCTGAGTTCACAACAGGCTTGTTTAAAGTGGCCTCTTGAGACTCGTTATTTACGGCTTTTCTAACATTTACAACTGAGTTCATTTTTTATCCTTTTTATTACTAATATATTCTAATTGCTTAAATATTATAACACATAATTTATTAAATGTCAACCTTTATTAAGCACTCATCAAGGCCATTGCAGCACGTCTTTCAGAGTTAATAATGTCCCCAACAAGCTTAATTTCATCGTGCATATCTTTTGAGTATTGCTGGTTTCTCTGTGATGTCTCTTGTTGAACGGCTCCGATAATCTCGAAAAAGCTATTTAACAGATCATAATTACCTGTTAACTCAGCAATATCAGCCATAATTTCACCTAAATCGTGATCAATTTCAGCCATTCGACCCTCTGCATAAGCTTCTGCACCAGAATCTACTAAGAGAAGCAATTTCCCAAATTCACCAAATTTAGAATTCAAGTAAGCCTTTAAACGAGCGATCTTCCCATCTCCAACTTTTGCCTCTTTTAGAAGACGCGATTCAGCTTGTTCTAAGCTTTTCTGCGCCTTTGCAAGCTTAGCTTTTGCAGCGACAAGATCATTTTGAGCTTTTGTAACCGCTTGAAGTTCCTCGCCTCTAGCTATTTCAGCTTTTGCTGTTTGTGTGTTGCTAATGCTCTCTTGAATCGACTGAACGCTCTCTTTGGCTTCTCTCTCTGCATTCAGAGCCTCTTGCATTTCGGGTGAATCTTCTGCCATCCCACTATTTCTAAGAGCTTGCAATCTAGATTCAGCTGATGAAGCCTCTTCACTCGCTTCCTCTAACTCGCTATTTAATCCTTCTAGAATAGACTGGTATGCTTCTGCTTTTCTAGCAAGCTCTGCGACTTTGGCAGTTAGCCTATCAACCTCTTCTTGTGCAGATTTAACTTGCCCTGCTAATTCCGAAGTTTCTTTACTAGCAGCTCCCTCACTGGCCTCTTCTAAAGAAGTTAATCTATCAAGATCAGCTTTTGCTTTATCAAGAAGCTTTTCCATTTTAATTATTTTTTCTTTTAAGGGATCTTTAGCTTCCTCTTCTATTTCTGTATCTCCCGCAGTTTGATCTGTAGCCCAGGCAGCTTGACCACGACCTGTGGTACCCCCTTGTGTATCAATTCCAATCTGAGATTCGTCGTCCCCAGCAAGTCTAGCCTCACTTTCAACAGCTCGAGTTGTAGAAGCAACCTCTTCAACCGTTTGAGCTCTTGATGCGCCTCCTTGAGTTCCTCGAACTCTTGAGGTAGAAGATACTTCTTCAGATGTACTTTCCTCTGAATTCAGACCACTTTCAGCCGAGTTTTGGGCTGATGTAGATGTATTTTGAACAACTTCTTGAGCAACACTTTCCTCTGATGGAGCTGTGACAAAAGAAGCACTATCAGAACTAGCAGATGATACTGATTCTGCAGTGCTTACGGCAGATTCATACTCTGATGACGCAGAGGCATTAGATTCACTCACAGCAGACATATACTCACTACTAGACTCTACATCTTCTTCAGCACCCGAGACTCCTCGAGACAGTGCACTGCTCTCTCCACCTAAACCACTCGCAGCGCCTCGTAATGCACCAGCCTCTCCACCTAAACCACTTGAAGCGCCTTCTGCCACATTACCTACAAGCAATTCACTTTCTGCAGGAAGGTTAATTTCTGAGCTTAATAGAGGAAGGCTCTCCCCTCCGCTACTCTCCAACTCTTTTGTAGCAGATGATAGTGCCACTTCAGCATTTTCAACCTCTTCAACTGCTTCATTAGCTATTCGAGAAGCCATTTTAGCTAGCCCTTTGGTCACTGCCCTATAAATACTTGTTCCAAGTTCAGGAAGCATTGAGGACATGTTGATTCCAAAAGCTGTCCAAGTTACCCATGATGGATATTTACTTGGATCATCTTTACCGGTTGCAATAACTCCCAATAAATCTGTAGTAAACCCTATAGTACTCGCAATTAACATAACTTGCGTAAAAGAGGATAAGGCAGAAACGGCTTCCTCCCCCATAACCTGCGGACTTGCATAAAGTACTGTGATAATGATCGTAATTGCCATAATAATGCACTTGAGAGCAAAAGGACTAATATCTAAAGCAGAAGCTAGCTTTGTAATTAAAAAAGTAATAAGCCCTGAAGTAGCTGCAATCATAAGAAGCCCAGCCTCTGGCTGACCCACGATTATTAAAACAGCAGCAGCAATATAAGAGAGGATTTTAATAGCTTTTTCACAAGCTGCGTGCTCGATGTTTTTATGCATCTCTTCTACATTTTTTTTAGCCTGACTCTTAGCAGTCTTTACCTGATCTGATGCTACAGTAGATTGAACGCCAAGCTCCACTAGATCCGTTTTCACGCCTAATTCTTGAAGAAGCTGCGTTAAATCTAGGGACTTCACCATCGCTTCAAGAATCGCATCATTAGGGTCTTCTGATTTTTTCTCAGAGCTCGCTTTTCGGATATTATTACCTATAGAGCCTAGAAAATCTCCAAACCCCAGCTCTTCCAAAGAAGCAATAGCACTTGGCAATGTTCTAGCTGTCATTTTTCTCAAAGATCTAGCTTTGTTTCGCACCTTCTTTTTGATCTCTTTCAATTGTTTTGGAGATTGCTTACATCCAATGAGATATTTTGGATCAAATAATGTATCTAAAATCTCGTTTGAAGTACCGTTCAGAATTTTGCTAAGGTATTCTTTCTTATCCTTTGGCGATAACTTACTTAAATGCTTTTGAACAGCCTGTTCCTTCTTGGTTTTCATAGGCTTTGGAGCTTGCTTTACAAGCTTCGCAGGCTTTGCTTTCGTTGGAGGCTTTGCATCTGCTCGATTCTTTGTTTTAGTCGAATTTTTCGCCTTTTCTGGAAGCTTTGTATTCTTTGTTTTATTCGTTTTTGTAGGGGCTGTAGAGTGTCCTTTAGGATTGACGTCAGCAGGTGCTTTCTCGCTCGGCAAGTCACTTTCTTCCAAAAATTCAAGATCTTCTAATTCTTCTTTTTCAGTACCCAAATTTTTGCCCAAAACTTGTACTGTAAAGTGTCGGATCATATGCTCAACAGCAGGATGCAGAGGCTGCTTCAAGGTCGATTCCTTGTTGTCTGATTCGTTTAATTCTGGTTGGACATTTCCCTTTTGAACCAACTTTTTACCCTTGCTTAAATGAGAGCTTTTAGCTGTAGAAGAAGGCTTGCTAGATTTAGTAGAACGTTTATTCAATGCTTCTGCAACACGACGTCTTTTAGTAATTAAAGTCTGCTGCTTCTTCTGCTTACTGTGAGCATGAGTCTCCTCTTGTGAGACTTCCACTTCGACAGCATCTTCCACACGCCTATCTTGACTTTTTTTCTGATTTTGCTTTTCTACGTCCCGATTTTGTTGTCTCAAAATCTGGTCATTCATAGTCATTTCAAAAATAGAAGCTTTCATAAATTTAATTTCCTTTAAGTTATCAGGTTACTCAATGCCCAACAGAGAATAGTATACCATATATCGCTTTAAAAGTCAAGGGTATATTTTAAGTCGCAGGGCGATAAGTACAACTCAAGTAACTTATAAAGAGACATTTAAGATAAAATTTGACTAAGGTAATTAAAAGATTAAAGAATGAGTTAAATGCTTCATAATTTTAAAAGCAGACCTTTTTAAGATAAAAATAGCACTGTTTTATTTTTAAAAACTTGCTCATTTAATTTAAGTTTAATATGAAGAGGTGTTTATAAAATTTTAGCGGAGTTTTGGATGAATTGGAAAAAAAACCTTTTAAAAATAACAGCCTTATCTTTTTTTACACTGACCCAACTAGTAGCCATTGACTGGGCAGGAGGAGCTTCTGCAGATTGGAATACGGCTTCTAACTGGTATCCAACAGGTGTTCCAGAGAGCGAGGAAAGTATTTTATTCGCTAACCCAATACCAGCCATTACAGCTTCAGGAACTCCAATACAGCTACCCATCAGTACAACTGTTTCTGTTTCAGCACTCACTCTAGGGCAATCTGGCGGAACGATCTCACTCTATCCGGGAGATCTCCACCAATTTCAGACTGTAGGGACAGTTAATATAGATTCAAACTTGAGTCTAGCAACTAGTGATTATTTGACGATTCTGTTAAACAACGCCTTATCAATAAACCTTGAATCCTACCAACCCACTGGTAAAAGTGTCATACAGATTTTCAGTTCAGAAAATAGTGTAAATCAGACTGCCACATTAAAGAGATTTTCTGAAAATACATCCGATGAGCTAAATTCAATCATTAGTTTAGTGAACAATGTAGACCTTGTCATAGCTCCTGATACAGCAGATCTTTCTGATAGCTATGCAGGTTCTATCCAATCACAGATAACAGGCTCATCATCTCCAGCCAATTTTTCCTACACTCCAGCAGCAGCAAACACGAGTTTGACTTTGAGTGGTTTTTTAAATTGGACAGGAAATACAACTTTAAATGGTGGAACTTTAACACTTGTAAAGCCTCCTCAAGACTCTCCCTATATGTATTTGAGTAGTGATCCCGATGCAAAGCTTGTTTTTGCCCCTACAAACACCTCTGCTTCTTATACTGGAGTTATTACAGCAGAAGAAGGCATTTCGGGCGCAACATTTGAAGTCAATGGTTCTAACAATAGCGTGATGACTTTTGGTCCAAATACCTTCCAGTATGACGGTCCTTTTAACATCACTCGAGGAACTGCATATTTTCCCATTGACTCAACTCTCTCAGCGTCTACAACAACAATCGATGACTCTGCTGTAGATGGAACCGCTTATTTATCATTTAATGGAGGCACCATTAGCAATGATGTCACTGTGACATCTGGTTATTTTGATCTATCTAATTCAACGAATACAACCACAATTGGAGGAAATTATACTCAAGAAAGTAACGGGATATTAAGACTTCGCATAGAACCTAATACTACAACGGGGGGTCTTGATGGCTCCAAGTTACTGGTTTTGGGAACAGCAGACTTAGGAGATGGAACATTAGAGCTTTTTTCTGGTTCTCAAGGACAGGGGTTTCCTGCGGCTTCTTTTACAATTCTAAATGCATCTGTTTCTGAAAACGCTCTCAGCACTGGAGAGACCACAGGTTCTTTTGGTAGTATAGTCACATCGGGAGCGCTAGCAGATAGCACCTGGACTTTATCTTACCCTGATAATACGGTAGTAGCAACGCTGAGTAATAGCATCACACCTACGCGTACCGTTTCTGGTGGCAATAGCCAAGATTCTGAAATCAATACACTTTTGAATGGAAATTTTGATACACTTAACTCTGGTGAGAGCGAGAGCTGGTACGCTCCTCTTAATGCGTTAAATAGCACGGCTTACTCACAAGCTGTAGACAATATTGCGAGTAAAGTAAATTATGGATCTTTGGATGTTCGATATACACAGCTTCATGTTTTAGCACAGGTAAGTAAGAATTTAGATGACCAATATAAAGATACTGTCAGAAAATCTCGTTTTAATGATCAATGCGAAATACCTTGTTTTGCTGTTGAAAATACAGGCCTTTTTATACAACCGTTTGGAAACATATGGCATCAAAATAAAACCACTAAAAGAACTTCCTTTAAAGCGGGTAGTTATGGGATTGGTGCTGGTTGGGACCAAGTATTCAAAAAGAACTTTATTTATGAAGCAGGGCTCGCGTATTCACACTCTAATCTCTCTGTAAAAAAAGCAGCTAGTCAAAATGTCCGTTGGAGTTCCGTGTATGTTTCTCCCGCGTTCTTTGGCTGGTTCAATGCCAAAGGTTATGCCAACATAATGGTCGTAGGAGCTTTTAACTTTTTTAACTACTCCAGAGTCATCAAATACAGCAATGTTAGGCGTGTCGCTAAAGCGCGTTATAATAATTATGAAGTTATTGTAAGAGCTGATGGCGGTTATCGTGTTCCTGTTTTTAAAAGTAGCTGGTTTCAACCCGAAGCAACACTTAACTATGAGACGATGTTTACAGATGCTTACAAGGAAAAAGGGGCAGGCACACTGGGCCTTGAACAAAAGAAAAGTACCTTTTATCATTTGAATCCAAGCGTGCGCTTTAGAATGATTTGGGAAACTATTACTGAAAAATTTTGTTTTGCTCCCTCATTATATGTAGGTTGGACTTCATATATTTCCCTCAATGATCCCGTTGTTTCTGTTAGGTTTGCTAATGTCTCATCAATCCCATACGTAAATGTTCAGGGTTATAAAGAGATGATAAACCAAATTGCATTGGGTGGAGAATTCTACATGAAACGTTTTGAGAAATTTGATGTAAAAGGAGATTTTGAAGTCGATCTTTTAAACCAAATTCAAAACTATAGATTCGATCTGAAGTTTGAGTGGTTTTTCTAATAAAACTTAAAAAATATGCAATTTTTAAAGCTATCTGACTTTTTGAGTCAGATAGCTTTTTTGTTTAATCACTTCAAATCTTTATGTAAAAAAGTTCCATTATTCAATCACTATCCGAATTCGATTCACCTTCAGAAGAGGTGCTCACGTCAGGATCCATACTTAATACCCAATTTAAAATCTGAATAGAATCAAACTCTCCTTCACCAGGCAAAGTAGGGCTCAAAAACTCTCTAAAAATTTGATCTAAAGGTAAGCCCATCGCACTCGCAAATAGCGTCAATTGTTTCAAGATACTAATCTGATCATTATTCAAAGATGCCACAATTGGATTGATAAAAGGGTTTTCTGACATCAAAGGATTTATAGCTGGGTCATGAGATCTTAAGATTTCTTCAGATAACCCGAAATCGTCTAAGTTTTCTAAAAAGATGTCTATTACGTCTTCCGCGCCCATACTTGCTGCCATAACAAAAGATGATCCCCTAATAGGATCTCTTATACTCAAATCTAAAGAGTAACCCTGATCAAGCATATATGCAGCAATATTTGCATGATCACTCCAGATAGCTAAATTAAAAAAATTGGCCCCTAAGTCTTCTCTTTCAGAAAATGGAAAAAATCGATTTAGATACACAAAAGCTTCAAGCTGACCAAAATAGGCTGCGTAATCTAAAGGAGTAGCCATGGAGACTCTCTCCTCTAGATCATTGTTAGTCTCAAGATTAAGATTCAAGCCTAAACCCTGGAAGTAGGTTAATATAGGGACATTTCCAGCTGAAGCTGCTATATGAGCCAAAGAGACTCCATTAGCGTCAACAAAAACATCTTGTAAATTCAATCCGATTTGAGAGACTAAATCTATTCTTGTTTCCAAATCCTCCAAGGGTATCCCCTCTCTGATTCCCTCTTCAATGCTGTTTCGAAAAAGTTGCGTTAAATCTCTACCTTGCTCATTAAATTCTTCATTAACAGCTCCAGGTTGAGCAAAATAAACCTCTATTGGTGGCTGTGAAAATGCTTCTATAAAAGGAGACAATTTAACATCACAAGACTTCAGAAGACTTTCTTTGTTTTGTAAAGCACTGGCTTCTATTGTTTTATCTGAATTTCCAACTAACTGAAATAACCAATCCGAAGCAAAATAGCCTTTTAGAAAGCTTAGATTAAAGTCAGGAACAATTATGAGAGAAAAAATATGTGAATTCATTGAAGAAGTCAAAAAGAGCCCGCCACCAGGCGGATGAGGGTCAAATGGAAAAGAAGGGGGGAAATTAAGCACTTCACTACTAGAAAAGCTATTTAAATGACACGAAGTATTTACGAAAATTGAATTATTCAAAAAAGACATAGCTTAAAGCCTTAGATTAGTTAAATAAGGCTTTAAGATTAGGTGAAAGGGCAAAAAAATGGAACTACATTATCTTAAAACAAACTCTTTACAAAGGTCCAATTCACTCATTAAAAGTAACTTACTTCATAATCTACCATGGTTGAACGTATTGTTGTTTCATCAACATTAGAAAAGAGGGAATAAATGAAGACACTTGTGTTTGAGCGTTTGCCAAATTCTTAACATCGTTCTCTAAATCTGTTGGAATAACTTTTGAATCCTGTACGTAAGTATTTTGAGCACTCACTTCCTGAGCCAGGTTCCCTATAGCTGAGCGACATGAATCAGATGTATTGTGTGTCTCATAAAATGCTTTCATTTGAGCTAAATCAGCCGGAGTCATCCCTGGCCCTAAAGGAGGCTTTGGACCCTTCCCTTTAAAATAGGCATCAAAAGCATCAAAATGCTCTTCAAGCCAAGTATCATTCGTTAAATTGTTTTGCATCTCTTTAAGCTGGTTTGTTGTATTCGGAACCATATTGTCATAAAGAGCTGAAGACAACTTTGCTTCAGATACTTGAGCATCTGCTAAAACCTGCAACTCAAGTACAAGCGAAAGCATCGCTCGAAATAATGCATCATCTCCATGATAAGGCTTTTTATTAGGAGGAGGTGTCGCTCCTCCTAAAGCTTCTACGTTATCATGTAATTGGGTCGTTAAATTTATAGTCATTTTTATTCCTCTTAAATAATTTCTTATTGCGCCACAACATCTGTCATCAATCCACCTTCTGTCGCTAACTGAGCTAAGAACTGTGTAATCGACTGCGTTAAACTTCCTGCCCCATTTTGAAAGGAGTCGGCTAAGTTTTTACAAGCCGTAAGATAGGTCCCATATTGAGAAAGCATTGTTCCCACAGTCCCTACATTTGTTCTGAATTCATCCGCATGTGAAGGGTCTGGACTCTGCATTACTAAAGTGTGAAGCTCACTCATAAAGTCATCTTGACAATCAGGAGGAACATCCGCAAGCCCTGGCGCATTAGGATACGCTGCTTTAAGCTGATTAAACGTACAATTTCCACTTTTTATTAAATTATAAAGTGCTTTGTATGCATCAGTACCCTCACAACTTGAGCAAAAGTCTAAAAGCTTTTGATACTCTTCAACTCTATCAGTCATTTTTCCCTGCATAGATGTTCTAAGAGCCACACTCAAACTACTTTCTGATGTAGCTGCATTAGTAAGGGTATCAAGCTCTAGTAACTGCATAAGCATTGCTTTAAGCAAAGCAGCGTCACCTGAAGATGTGCTTGAATGATGAGCTTGAGGAGAAGTACTACCTACCCCTGTCGATCCTGGATTGTTTTGAATAGCTTGGTTCATATTTTATCTCCGTTAAATAATTTTAATTTAGTTAGCAAGGTTACCTAGAACAGACTGTAACATACTCTTATCTGTGGTAATACCACTTGTCCAGAGCTTTTCAATTTCATCAACCTGCTTAGTATCTAAGTTCTGCTGGGCCATAAATTTAGAACCTGATGTATTCAAACTTGTCTCAAAAGATGAGGTTTGAGAGTAAATACCTGTGGGCCCTGAACCAGGAGAGCTTTTACCACTCTCGTTGACCATATTTGACCAAAACTTATTAAATCCTGAGAAATCTCCACTCTGCATTTGAGTAAGCATTTTTGCAAAACCTGTTGCATCTCCAGGAGTAGATCCTCCATCTGTATTACCCTCAGAAGTGTAATCCCCTGTTAAAGTCTTTAGCTGCTTTAATAAATCAGGACCTAAACTGTTATGAGCTTCTTGAGCCTTTTTATCCGCAGGAGTGTCTCCTTTTGGAGGACTAATAATATTTTGAAGCAACTGAAGTTGAGCTTTTAAATCTTTAATCAAATTGATCTCAGTTTGCTTTTGCTGAGGTGTGAGATTAGCCCCATTTTTAGACAAACTCACAAGCTGTTGGAGATCATTGTTAATCTGTGTGATAATTCCAGTAACATATTGGTTACCCTCAAGTAAATTAGCCACTTTTCCTAAAGCATTAGTTAAAATACCGAAAATACTCGAATTACCTTCCATCGCTACTTGAAGAAGAGCCCAAAACACGTTGTGATTCCAAATCAAGTCGTGCATTTTACCCGCTGGAGTAGAGGGATCGTTCTCTTCCGCTTTTTGTAAAGCAGCTTTTGCATTTGCTAGCTCTTGTTTCGCGTCCTTAAGATTTTGGTGTGCGGCTTCAGCAGCCTTTTTCGCAGCAGCTTCTGCTTGAGGCCCTTTACCAGCGGCAGCCTTTTCAGCAGCATCCGCTTTTTTAGCCGCAGCCGCCGCCGCCGATTCTTTCTTCTGAGCATTAGCTTCTGCTTGTTTAGCAGCTTTCGTCGCAGCATTTTCCCCATTGCCTATACTGGAGCTACTTCCACCCGCATTTTGACTTCCGCCTTTACCATCTGTACTTCCAATTTCTTTGATAGTACTTATAAGATCATCCATCTCTGTCTTCATCATTTGATGAGCAAGTTGGTTTCTAATTTGTTCAGGAGTTAAAGGAGGAGGAACGCCCGTACCAGCGAGACCATTACCTTGAACGTTCACAAAAACCATTTTCATCTGACCGTCTTTAAGTTTATCTTCTAAAACTATCATATTAATTAAACCTTGTTGTTTTATGTTAAATTCTATTTTAGCAACGTAAATATTATAGCATAAATTAATAAAAAAGTCAATAACTTTATTTAACTAAATGAAAAGTTAGTATTACTAACAAGCAAACTGAATCTTAATTAAGACGCTTATAGTTAACCACTTATAAATTAGAATTGGCCATAGAATGACCTAGGATATGAAAAAAATTAAGGTGGGGAAAAAAGGTCTTTAGCCTGAGTGAAAAACAAAAAAGAGCCCTTTAGAAGGGCTTTTTTTAATCAAAAAATAGGCTTTTAAGACTCCTCTAAAAGGTCATCTTTTAAGCGATACCCAACTCCCCTCACTGTCTCTATCCAGTTAAACTTGGGACCGAGCTTCTTTCTAAGGGCAGCAATATGAACATCGACATTACGATCTACTATGAAAGAGTCATCATTTTGTATGTCATCTAAAAGCTGGTTACGAGTCAAAACACGTCCCCTATTGAGCAGCAACCTTTTTATGATTCCAAACTCAGAGAGAGTTAATGTAATGTTTTCATCCCCTCTTTTTAGAAGGTAGCTATCTACTTCTAAAATAAATTCGCCAAAATGGAGTGTTTTCGCTTTCTTTTGATCTTCACTTCCTCTGCGAAGCACCGCTTTTACTCTCGAGAAAAGTACTTTTGGAGAAAAAGGCTTCGCCACATAGTCATCCGCCCCAAGCTCTAACCCCAAAACGACATCCAATTCATCACTTTTAGCTGAAATGATAATAATGGGAATGTTTTTTAGCTCCGGATTGCTTTTCATTCTTCGACAAACATCAAACCCATTTAAGCCAGGTAACATGATATCTAAAACAACCAGGTCTGGGCGCTCTCTCTCAATAGCTTTTAAACCGTTAATTCCATCTACTTCTACATGTAAAAGATAACCAGACATATCTGCTTGTAGCTTGATAAACGCCGCTATATCTTCTTCGTCTTCGACCAGAATAATTCTCTTCTTTGAAGCCATACGATTTTCTACCTTTATTAACGAGTTTGTATTAAATCAAATTCAAACTAAATTTTACTACTTCTTTTATCGGATTTCTCTTTTTTTTAAAAACAAAATCATTATCCTTATATCGAATCACCGCAGTATCTAAGAGAGGTTAGCGCAAGAGGGTAATATGAACACACTTAAATCAGCTATTTTCACACTCATCCTATTAATGGGCCTACTATCAGCCTATGTCTTTTTCAAATTTGATGCTAATTATCTTCTAAAACTCACTGCAGATGCTTATGAAAAACAAGATTATAGCAAAGCATCAAGTATCCTCACTCGTTTAAAAAAGAAACCTTCATCTAAAGTCTCTCTTTATGATGGCTACCTTCAAAGAGCTCAGAATAACCAGAAACAATCTTCTCAATCTTTCTTATCAGCTTATGAAAACACAACCAATCCTGTTTTAAAAAAAGAAGCTTCTTTTAATCTGCTTTTAAATGCTTACCTCCAACAAGATTTTAAATTTATTCAAGGGCATCTTAAAAAAGATTTACTTAATGAGGATTATTCCCAATTTTTTCAGGCTCTTGTGCTTTATCAAGACAAAGATTATGCAAAAGCTTATGCCTCTTTTGTTGAAGCTCAAAATCGCACCTCCTACTCAAAGTGGATGGAAAAAACGTGGAATACTTACTTCCCAAAAGCATCTGAAATCGGCCATATAGCCCACTGCTTAATTGAAATTGGCAAACCACATCAAGGCCGCGTGTTACTTGAAAAGCACCTCAAAAAATTTGAAGATAAAGATCAAACCCTCTCTCTCTTACTGGGCATTAGTTATTTACTCGAAGGGGAAAATACTTCCTTAGATGCAGCACAAACCTATCTAGAAAAAGCCTCTTCCTACTTAGACAAAAGTGCCTGTAAAAAATTTCAACACAAAATCTCTCAAGCTCTTCCTAATTACTTAAACCTGTTTTTACAAAACTCTTCATACATAGATCTTGGAAAATTAGCTGCACTGACTCGAAAGTTAGAGCTTTCTGAAAACGAAATAATAGATCGAATAACAGAAAAATTAAGAGAAAATAGTTCTTCAGACTCCGAAACTTTTTATACTGCTATCAACCAGCTGGCTCCTTATGCTTCTGATCTACTTGAAGAGAAGCTCTACGAACTTTCTCTTGGGCACACAAAAGCTTTGCTGACTAATAAAGACCTGACCACGTTAAAAAACAATTGGTCTATCTTAAAAGAAATATCCCAATTAAAAATGAATGGTGAAGAAGCCCTTTTTCAACTCCTTCAAACCCAATTGATAACTCTTATGGAAAATGAAGATACAACTCTTGAAGAGATGCATCATTTTCTTTTATTTTGGGATCCTTTAGAGCGAGATGAAACAAAACGTTTTACATTCATTACAAACGTAATGCCAACCATTAAAGAACTTTGGTTAACCAACCCTACAAAAGCGTTTACAATCGCTCAATACCTAGATCAACTTACCTATCTCGGTCAAAGGCCAAATCTTCAAAAGGAAATGCTCGAAATAATCTCTGAATTATCCCAAGAGCTCTCCCCTAAAGATCTAGAAGCCGCCTATTTATATTTTAACCCTCTACTCTCAAATTAAAATATGTCTACATGGTCTGAAGAAATTTCGCTCTCCCCTCAACATGAAAATCAATCTATTCTCTCTGGGTTCAAAGAAGAGGCAAGGCATATTTTAAGAACCTATGCCTACTTCAACATTTTTTTTATTATTTTAGGCTCTGTTGAAATCACCTGCTGTTTAATTTTTTTTAATCTCTTAACTCGATCGTCTCTTTTAGCTATTACTTTAGCCACTTTTTTAATGACTTTGTTTTCTTACTTTATCTTAAGAATTTACTTTCAAAGTAAGAGACCCGAACAACTCCTTAACCTCTCAGAGGCCACCGTTAAAGGAATTAAAGATATCTCAAAAACAAAAAAAAGTGAAACAGAGTCCATCCTATGGTTGGCCTCCTCATTATGTCGGATTGCTCACAGCCTCAAAGATTTTGAATATAACCTCTATAAGCCTAGTAAAGTTTTTTACTCTCTCTCATACACCTTTGAAAAATTTGGCTGTTGGCTTCACTGGAAAGATGTTCATATGGTTAAAGAGTGGCTTTATTTCCAAGCCATTGAAGCCTATATTCAACTTATCAAAAATGAACCAAATAACTTGCAATTTCATGTAGCTCTCGCAAACACCTACATCATGCTTTCTAACATTTATTCTATTCCTAAAAAAATAGAACTCACGGAAGAAGAACGCTGGATACCTCCTGAAAAGTTTTCTAAGGCTATGCATGACAAATTTACCCTTTGTGCTAAGAGAACCGTAGAAGAGTTTAAAATTTTAAATGATTACAACCCAAATGACCCCTGGGTTTACACGCAACTTGCCTATAGCTACCACGACTTGCAAATGCCCCAAGAAGAAATTAGAGCCTATGAATCTATTTTAAAGATTACTCCTGATGACGCAGATGTTTTTTATAAGTTAGGTATTTTATACTTTCAACAAGGGTTTAACGCTAAAGGGCTCAAAGTCTATGAAAAATTGAAAGCTAGAGACTCTACAAAAGCAGAATCTCTTATCCGATACTATGGCGCTTATAGCTACGAAGAAGCTTTAGAAGATGCTTAACGAAGCATACTAGACCAATCAACAGTTCCCACAAATAGACCCATTGAACAAAGTGACATAGCTTTCCAATGAACCTGCTCTTTGTAGAGAACTTTACCCCAGATATTACAAATTAATACAATACCAACAGCATAAAGCGGGAATAACATCGCACTCTCCCAAGGAGATGCTAGTTGAGCAGCTCTGATTAATAAATAAGTACCCGTTCCATTGCAAGCGCCTCCTACAAGGCCAAAACTCACTTCAACTCGATTAGGAGACTTGTTTTCCTCTATTTTATAACGATAAAGTAAAAACAAAGTAGCTCCCACAAAAAGCATTGGCATAAACCATTCAGAATGGGTTGCATCTATAGTAAACGGAAGAAGTAAACTCTCTGGAAGCCCAGGCCTAATTACTAGAGCTCTCCACTGAATTAACATTAAAAACAGCACATGAGTAAAAAAAGAAATAGTTGCAAAAACGAGCCAAAAAGACTGGCTCTTCACTGTCTTCGACGTTTGCCAAACAGCCCAAAATAAACCAATAATAACAAGGGCAGATCCAAAAGCATTCCACCACGCATAAGTATACCCGTAGGCCACTCCAAAAAGAAGCATCATAAAAATAGCTGGGACTATATTAGACGCATTTAAATAAGCAATGGTCAATCCAGCAGGTCCTTTCTCAAGAGCTTTTCCCAAAGACCACATCATCACACCCAGCAAGAGTCCGGCAACAAGACCTATGAGCGCAATTGCATTACTCCAGGCAAAGAAACCTGTACGTACGGGACCTAAGTATACCGCTACCGCAAAAGCGAAAGACATAGCTGTCACTAAAAAACCCTTGGAGGATCCTCCAGCATCAATACTTTTTCTCAGAAATAAATTATTTATAGCACATAGAAAAGCTGCTGAAAAGGCAAGGATAATAGCCATCTGAATCTCCGGGGCCGAATTAAAAAACTGTGATTTTATCAAAAAAACAAATTGAAATGAAACCTTAATCCTTACTAAAAAATACGTTTCAAATAAAAATATTAATCAAAGTTGCTAAAAAAAGAGCCCTATTTTACAACAAGACTTTTGTAAATATGGGCTCTTATCTGATACTATATGTCGAATTTGAAAACCCCTTAACCCCCTAATAATTAAATATGCGTATCATTGGTGGAGAGTATAGAGGTAGAAAACTTGTTGCTCCAAAAACAGATAAAACAAGGCCTTCTAAAAGTATTTTAAGAGAATCTCTATTTAATATTTGTGCGCCATACATCGAAGAAACTGTTTTTTTAGATTTATTTGCGGGCTCTGGTGCCATAGGATTTGAAGCTTTAAGCCGAGGAGCTAAGCAGGTTCTATTTGTTGAAAATCAAAAAACAGCCATAGAAGCAATCAAAAAAAACGCCGCATTATTAAATGTAGAAAACCAAATCACCATTATTCCAAAAAACGTCTATCATTTTCTCACAAAAGTGCCTAGCTTTTGTGATATTATTTTTGCAGATCCTCCCTATTGCCCCAATGAGCCAGCTCCCCCATCTTATAAGCTCTTTGAAATTTTAGACAGTTCACCCATTTTAAATCCTAAGGGACGATTTTTTTTAGAGACTCATCGAAAAGAAAATCCCTATCCAAACAAATTATCTACCCTAGAGTTTTTTAAAAAAAGGCAAATTGGGAACAGTCAATTACTTGAATACAAAGCCTGTTAACTGATATTTCAATGATTGATTTAGAAATTAAAAAATATCTATATTTTACAACGTTCAATAAACGATTTTTTTAAACAAGCAGCTTCATGGTTTCTGCATAGTTATCGAGGTGATGAAACTTCTCATAAGCCCCTCTCATTTTATCAAGTTTATCTAAGAGTGAATTGTTTGAGTAAGCCTTAAGGATAAGATCTGCTAACTCATTTGGCTTCCAGTCTATTATGAGTTCTTCCAAGTTATATTTTTTGAGTTCATAAGCCATCCACGTATTAGGATAAACCAAAGGAATTTTTCTAGCTAAAATAGCTTCAAGAAAAATACTTGATGTCGATTTTTCATAATGCGGATCCGAGTAAGGTAAAAGAATTACATCAGATTTTTTCATCCAGCTAATGTAAGTTTCTCTATCTAATTCATTTTTCAATAGAGTAATTTTAGGGCCACCTATTTGAAAATTTATTTCACTTCGCTCATTTACAA
>JAJACV010000023.1 GCA_022601335.1 Chlamydiota bacterium
TAGTGAAATCGGGCGAGATACAGCTTCTAAGCGTCTTAAAAAACTTTCCGATATAGGTTTTTTAGAGAAAGTCAAAAGAGGAAGGGAAAAGCTATTCCTAAATCACAAATTTCTTAATTTACTTAAACAAAAATAAACTTTTTCGTTAGAAATTCAAGACACAAATTAAAACAAAAGCCTATCAAATTTGATAGGTCTGTTTTTGGAGATGGAGAGACGCGTTCAGAACTTTTGACTGGCAGAAATTCATAATAGGATCAAAATTCGCTTTATGTTCTTTTTGCTAAAGAAGTGAGTTGATCCAAGACTTCTTTATCTGTTTTTTCATGAATATTTATTGTGAAATCACTAATTTGTTCATAAATTGGTTTACGTTCGTCATACATTTTTTCAAAAGAAACTTCAGGATTCTCAATATCTAAAAAAGAGGGCACTCCATCCTGAAAAATTCTTTTCTTAATGAATTCTTTATTTGCTTGTAAATATACAATTGTGCCAAGTTTTCTTAGAATCAAATGGTTTTTGGAATGCAAAATTGCACCTCCTCCAGCTGCGATAATAGCATTATCGACTTCATAAAGTGAATTAAGCATTTTATTTTCAATGTTGCGAAAGCCACCTTCGCCTATTTCTAGAGAGATTTGCTTGCAGTTGAGATTTTTTTGAAACAATTTTTTATAGTGTGCTTCAACTAGTTGATCGGTATCGATAAACTGTTTGTCTAGTTCTGAGGAAAGAAGTTTTCCAAAATATGTTTTTCCAGTGGATTTATATCCAATTAAGACTAAATTAGAGAAAGATGCCTGATTCATTTTTATTTAAAAGTTTTAGGAAACATTCAAAATATTTAATCAAATTCTACTTTTTTGAGAAAGTGAATTCGATACTGTTTTTTAATAATTTAGTCCTCATCTAGATCATTGTCAATCGCTGAATTAAAAAAAATCGAAGAGCTAACAACCTTTCGACCACTTTTTTCTTCAAGTTCCTTCCTAGCGTTACCTGCTATGGTTCCACCTGTCCTAGCTGCCTTCTGATTTTCTACAAAACCCTGTACGTCACGCTCTACTGCGATCTCTGTTGTCGATGCTTCACCAAGCATGCTAAAGATAAGCTCTAAATCAGTCATGTGATCGCGAAGGTTTTCTCTTTCTAGGTTTTTGAGCTTTTTATGTTTGGAGGGCTTTACCCCAAAAGTGGCTTCGGAAATTTCAGCGGTGAGGATGGCATATTCTTTTTGCTCTTTAACTCCTCTTTTTTCCCATTCATTGGTTAGCTGCTCTCGAATGGCGATTCCTCGCATTCTCTTTTCAATCCAATTTCATGAAGAGGAGTATAGCAGCACATTTCAAAATGCAAAACAGTTTTTTATTACGGATTCATCTGGGTAAAATTCTGGTTATATATCCTATAAAGCAAAAGGCCCAGGGAAACCGGGGCCCATTTTGGAGGTTGAGAGACGCGTTCAGAACTTTTGATTGAAGTGTTTTTAACATCTATCATAGACTCTCCGATTTGAAAGGCCAGAAGAATAATAAAAATTAATAACCTATCTAGGATTGCTAAATGTCCATAAAAAGCCACTCATCAACATTAGTTATTGGAGCTACTAGTGAGATAGGAGCTGCCCTCTGTGAACACCTTGCCAGTAAAAACATTCAACTTGCCATGACTGGCAGGAATAAAAACAAACTCGATCATTTGCTTTCATCAATTATAGAAAAAAACCACAAAACTTTCTGCATAGACTACTTGAAAAATAAGCAAATACAAGACAACCCTTTTGCTAATGAGCGATTTGACGGGATTGTTCTCATTACACCTAGACCGAGTTCAAACCCCGATACAACTCCCACCTCTGACATTTGGAGAGAGCTATTTGAATGTGGCTTCGTCGGTCCTATGGAAGTTTTGCGTCAAGCTATTCCAAATCTTAATAATAACAGTAAGATAATAATTCTATCAGGGATAACTTCAAAACAATATTACCCTGCCCTACCGCAATTTGCTGTTTTACGAAGCATGTGGCTAGCAGAAGCAAAAGCTTTATCTAATGACTTAGGGAGAGCGGGAATATCAGTAAACACCCTTAGCTTAGGAGGAATCTGGACAGAAAGACTGTCTGAGAAAATAGAAGAAGAATCCAGAGCCACAGGGAGCTCTATAAAGGATATACAGTCACATCGCACTCATAATGTCCCTCTTGGCAAGTATGCTACCTTTTCTGAAATTGCACATGTTATAGAACAAATGTTAGGAAAATTTACAAGTCACATCTCTGGACAAAACATAGTTTTAGATGGTGGATTTGTTTCCACATATTAACGGAGCGACTCACAAATATATCTTTTTAAATTTTACTTGTGATGCATGTATTGCCCACCAGACGCGAGACAGAATAAGTCGAAATGGAAATGGAGAGACGCATTCAGAACTTTTGATTGGTTAAAATTCAAATGTTTAGTTTAATCAAGAAAAGTAAATCTGGAAGTCCATGCAAACAAAACTGACATCTTTAATGCCCCATGCAACAATCAGATCACTTAGTTTAACTGACTACTCCCAATTTGTAGAACTCGAAGAATTAGTAGCTTTTGAGCAAAGTGGTACCCCACGAGACCATGCTCCGCCTCATTGGAGCCAAGAAGAATTTGGGGACTATCTAAATAGAGGAGAAATTGTAAAGGGAGTCTTTGATCACCATAAATTATTTGCATTTTACATTTTTTATATGAAGTCCGATGAATTATATATTACTGAAATGGGAGTTCATCCACATTATAGGAGGCAAGGTTTCGGAAAATGCATAATGCTGTTATTGGAAAATGAAGCTACCTGTAGAAATTTAAAGAAGTGTACCCTTAGTGTTGACCGTTACTTTAAATCTATTCATATCTACTTATTCAATATTATGAATAGCACGTAGGCCTAACAGCTCTTCCTACGTATTCGCCAGAAGGAATTGCACCTTCAACTATCGAGAGTTTTTGACTATCCTTTGAGGATCTTGTTGCCCGATAGTGCATGACATATGCAGCTCTCTCTTTCTTCAAAACCTGAAACCAAAAAGACCACACATGCTTAGATGTATTCCTCACGGGTAACA
>JAJACV010000024.1 GCA_022601335.1 Chlamydiota bacterium
CGTTTAAATGTAATGCAGGCTTTATATCCGGATTTACATTCGATTTCAGAAGCTGATAGAAGAATCGCTTTACAGAGTGCAGCTATGGAAGGGTATTTGAATGTAGTGCAGGCCTTGTTAGCGAATGGAGCTGTTTCAGAAGCTGATAGAGGAATCGCTTTACAGAGTGCAGCAGAGAATGGGCGTTTAAATGTAATGCAGGCTTTATATCCGGATTTACATTCGATTTCAGAAGCTGATAGAGGAATCGCTTTACAGAGTGCAGCAGAGAATGGGCATTTAAATGTCGTTCAGGCTTTATCTCCGGATTTAGATTCAAATTCAGAAGATGTTAGAGGAGGCGCTTGATATCTGGATGCATCCTGGGGGCATTTAGAGATAGTTCGGGTCTTGCTAAATACTTTTGTCAATCGAGCTGAAGAAGTTCTTAACGGAACTATTAGAATTGTGCTTTCTGCTTTTTTACATCGCTGGGATCATACACATATATGCAATGTTCTGATTATCTCTGGGCAACAGATCGCTCTGCTAGTTCGAGATTTGGAAGTAGTGGAGAGAAATCCTTCGAAGAATCTATAGGCGAAGCTTTTTCTTCATACTTTAGCAAATTCTTTGGGTAAAGAAGCCCTGTTTAAATTCAGAGTCATGAAGTCGAGCTACTTCAGAAGTGCTTGTATCTTGGGGCATTTTGAACAAGTATATCCTTTATTCTTGTAATCCTGTTTTGAAAAAAAATATTGACAATTAACTAGAATTAAGTTAAAATTTATTAATAAGGTGTTGATTTCTTTTTATAATAGGTGGATATTGAAATGACTAGCGATGTAAACAATAATACTTCTAATACCCTCCATTCTTTCTCATTCGAAGAATTGAATGGAATGAGAGCCTCTAATGTTGAATTTAGTTTAAAAGGAGGTTCTTTGCCTAAAGGTGAAGGTAAGGTTTCTGCACTTTTAAGCCATGATTGTTCTATTTGTCTTAATTCACTTCAAACGCTTCAGGATTCTGATGGTAAATCCATAAAAGCTAATTCTTATGATCAATTAAAAGATCACATAGCACTTCTTCATTGCAGTAGTCAAGTTAATACAGGCGCCTCGTCAACCCACAATTGTGTAGATCATTTTTTTCATAAGAAGTGTATCTTGAATTGGCGATGTGGAATTCCGTATAAGCCTGCTTATAGATCGTGTCCTTTATGCAGAACAGAATTTGATGAAGATATAAATAGAAATCATCCCATACTTCAGGTAGCTCAAGATGGGAACTTAGAATTAGTACAGCAGTGGAGAGGTGCTTTTTCTGTTTCAAAAGAAGTAAGGGGGCAAGCTTTAATTTTAGCTGCACAATACGGGCATTTTAAGATAGTTCAGACCTTGCTAGCGAATGGCGCTGTTTCAGAATCTGATAGGGGACAAGCTTTAACGAAGGCTACAGAAAAAGGTAGAATAGATCTAGTGTCATTTTTGCTGCTGAGTGGTTCTGTTTCAAAGAATTGTATAGCACATACTTTAGTTGTGTCTGAAAATACTTCTCGTGAAGATATAAAACAAATTTTGCTAGCGAGTCAAGCGGCTTCACCAGCTGATAGAAGATTGGCTTTAATTCAAGCTGCAGGGAATGGGCATTTAGAGGTTGTGAATTTTTTATTATCAGGTCATCCTGTTACAAGACAGATTAAAGGTGAAGCTTTAGTTGCTGCTTCAGATGGAGATTGTTTAGAAGTAGTAAATGCTATATTGCACAGCGGTGGTATTTCAGAAAGCGACATAAGGCATGCACTAATAATTGCTGAACAAAAGTCCTTTTTGTCTATAGAGCGGATCTTGTTAGCGAGTCTCGCTGTTACAAAAGCTGGCAGAGAACGGGTTTTAATTGAGGCTGCAAAATGGGGGCATCTGGAGGTTGTTAATTTCTTGTTAGGAGGTCTAGGTGTCTCAAAAGCTGAAAGAGGGCAAGCTTTAATTCACGCCGCAGAGAATGGGCGTTTTAAGATGGTTAATGACTTGTTAGAGAGTGGAGTTATTTTGCAGAAGGATAGAGGACAAGCTTTAGTTGCCGCTTCCAAAGGAGGGTGTTTAGAAATCGTAAATTGTATCTTGCTGAGCGGCGGTGTTTCAGAAAGAGATATAAAGCATGCTTTAAAAGTTGTTGAAAAGGTGTTCTCTGAAGATATAGGGCGGATCTTGTTAGCGAGTCTTGCTGTTACAGAAGCTGACAGAGGACAGGTTTTAATTGAGTCTGCACAGTTGGGGCATTTGCGGGTTGTTAATTTCTTGTTAGCAGGTCAGCCTGTCTCAGAAGTTGATAGAGAACAAGGTTTAATTGCAGCTGCAGGGAATGGGTATTTGAAGGTACTCCAAGCCTTATTTCCGAACGGCGCTATTATTTCAAAAAGAGCTAGAGAACAAGCTTTGATTGCAGCTTCAGGGAATGGGCATTTGAATATAGTTAATGTTTTGTTAGCGGACAAAGCTATTATTTCAATAGTTGCTAGAGGTCAAGCTTTAATTGCGGCTGTAGAAAAAGCTAGTATAGATTTAGTGCAGGTATTGTTACTAAATGGCCATATTTCAGGAGATGATATAGGAGAAGCTTTAATAAACGCTGAAAGGGAGTCGCGTGAAGATATTGAGCAGATTTTGTTAGCGAGTCGCGCTGTTTCAAAATCTGACAGAGGACAAGCTTTAGTTAAGGCTGCAGAGTTGGGGCATTTAAAAGTAGTGAATTTTTTGTTAGCAGGTCGCGCTATTTCAGAAGATTCTAGAGGAGAAGCTTTAATTGCGGTTTCAGGAAAGGGAAGGGTGGATCTTGTGCAGATCTTGTTACTGAGTGGCACTGTTTCGAAAGATAATATAGGACGAGCTTTAGCCCAGGCTGCAGAGAATGGACATTTAGATGTCGTGGATTTCTTGTTTCAAAGTGACATTATTTCAGAAGTTTACATAGTACAAGCCTTAATAGCGGCAAAAAAAGCGTTTCATGAAGATATAGTGCGCCTCGTGTCAGCGCATCCCGAGTTTTCAGCAGCAGATAGAGGAAAAGCTTTGGTTGAGGCTGCTAGGGTTGGGCATCCAGATATAATGGACGATTTGTTATTGGGTGGCGCTGTCCCAAAAGCTTATAGAGAAAAAGCATTAGTACAAAATGAAGCGAACAACAATCATTCGAAGAGTGTCTAGCAGTAACTGTTTTTTCATACTTTAGCAAATTATTTGGGTCGGAGAAATCTTCTTACTCTTTATCATAAATAACTACAATGCGCTCAAAGAAGCCCTGTTTAACTTCATGGTCATGAAGAGGAGTGGCTTCAAAAGTAATAGTGTCTGATTCTTTATTGAATGTAGGGTTGCTTAGGACAAGTACGTCAGGAGTCACACCTCGATCTTTTATAGGTTTAAATTCACTGTAATTAAGAAAGGCTGTGGTCGGTTTCGTTGTATTACTTGCTTTTTCAATCCAAGATTGAAAAAAAGAGTCGAGTTCTTTTTGTCCTGTTCCTCTCTCAGGTTGATCTGCAAAAAATACGACATCTAATTGATTCCCTTTTAAAGTGAGGGTGTAGGACCCTGTGGAGTTTTCAATTAATTCCCCACTAAGAGCCTTTTGAATGTAGACGTATTCCGAAGGGATTGTTTGAATCTCTTTTGTCTTATTTTCTGAAAAGGCAAAAGGTAACAAAAAAAAGACTGCTAAGACTGTTAT
The DNA here is from genome assembly GCA_022601335.1 of Chlamydiota bacterium. Lineage (GTDB taxonomy): Bacteria > Chlamydiota > Chlamydiia > Chlamydiales > JAAZZY01 > JAJACV01. The sequence goes on from JAJACV010000024.1 coordinate 3,709, forward strand.
TAGGCTGCGTATTTTCATCGAAGTCCTCAAACTAATATAAAATTTTGTATACGGATTTATTACATATTTTAGAAGTGGATAATTAGGAGCTCTATTGTTTCATAACGCATATTAGCTTTTAAACAGAGGATTTATGATGTTATGACTTAGCTAAGTTGTTAATAAATTCAAGAACCACTAACGCTCCTTTTTTTAACCTCGAAAAAGAAAAATTTTCATTAGGTGCATGAATTTTATCCTGACTCAAACCCATTCCAAAAGCGATAGATTCAGCATTCGTAGCTGTTTGTAGCAATGCTGCAATAGGTAAACTTCCGCCTCCTACCACTTTTTGACAAGGTTTGTTGAATACGACCTCATAAGCTTGAGAGGCGGCGTTGGCTATCTTAGATTGAATAGGGCATGTGAAAGCGGGTGACAAATCTCCTTCAATTGCAACATCTAAATTGATGCCTCCTGGAACAAGAGATTTTAAATATTCAATAAAGTCGCAAGATACTTTAGAGGGGTCCTGATTGGGAACCAGTCGCATTGAGACTTTTGCGAATGCCTTTGCTGGAATCACCGTTTTAAAGCCTTCCTCGTTATATCCACCCCAGATGCCATTAATTTCAAAAGTGGGACGCAAGCCAGTTCGCTCCAGAGGTGAGTAATTAAGCTCACCCCCAGTCGTTTTAGTTTCATATTCTTTTTCATAGGCTTCGTTGTCAAAATCGAGATAAAGAGTTTTTTTGTCTTCTTTTGATAGTTCTTTGACATCTTTGTAAAAGTTCGGAATGGTTACCTTCCCTTCTTTATCAACTATCGCGGCTAGTGATTCTGAAAGAGCGCGTAGAGGATTGTAGACCAGCCCGCCATGAATGCCTGAGTGCAAGTCTGTATTAGAGCCAGAAAAAGTGAGTGTATAGGTTAAAATACCTCTTCCGCCTAGAGTAATAGCAGGTGTGTTCTCAGCTGGAATATCTACATCGATAATAGTTAAATAATCGACGTTGAGTCGGTCTTTATATTGATCTAGAATGGAGGCGAGTCCATGGCTTCCTGTTTCTTCTTCCCCTTCAATTAGCAGCTTAATATTGATAGGATATTTACCTTCTTTTTCAAAAAGAAGTCGTAGAGCTGTAAAAACAAAAAAAGCTTGCCCTTTGTTGTCGCAGGCGCCTCTTGCGTAAATATGGTCATTTCGCATAGTGGGTTCAAAAGGGGGAGTATCCCAGAGATCTTCCGGATCTACGGGTTGAACATCGTAGTGTTGGTAGAGTAAAAGAGTGGGCTTGTCTGGCCCTGCCTCTAAGTTTTCAGCAAAAACTGTTGGAGGGCCACTAGTGTCCCAAAGTTCGGTCTTAAAACCAATTTCACTTAAGTAATCAGAAACCCAATGAGCGCACTTTAGAATTTCAGGTTTAAAGCTCTCTTTGGCTGAAATGCTTTTAAAACGAAGAAAAGTAAAGAAGTCATTCAATAGTTTTTTTTCTTCGTTTTGAAGTTTCGTTTTGTATGTTTCAAAGTTAGGGTTCAATCGGCTTCCTCTTGGCTTAGTTCATCACCGTCTTTAATTTTTTCATTCAAAATAGATAAAGCATTTTCAAGCATATAACAACCCAGTGTTTCATCTCCATCATAGGTCATTTCGACCATAAGCTCATTGTTTTCTGACTTATTACAAACCATTAGCACATAACTTTCAAGAGTCTCCCTTTGTAGAAGCTTCTCGATTTTTGATAATAGTTTTGATTGCATAGTAATTGCCCTTTTTTGCTTAATAATTCGTGAACAAATAGTTGAAATAGACCTGTCTAATTCATTTTAACTAGAGAATTTTGAATGTGTGTTACTGCTGTATCTCCAAAAAATTGGATAGGGCCTGGTGAATTGTATAGATCATCTGTTTCCCAATTTCGTTTGAGTTTAAGGTATTCTTGATAGGGTTTTCCTTTTAAATCTACAAGAGCTTTTTGAATAACAGGCTTGTCTTTTCCATGTCTTTTTTCTAAGTGCAATAGACTTGTAATAGGGAGGCCGAATAATTGCCACGCTTCAACGTCGTTTTCAAGCCCGAGAGCTGAGGCCATGTACCCAGAAAATTCATGCTGCACTAATAATGCGGCTATGTGACCTAGGGTGTAGGTGTATTCTGCATCAAAAGGAGACGGGTGTGCGCATCTGCCCTCGTATCCAAGGTAGTGGGAAATAGGAGAGAATTTTTCGTGATACTCTGGGTGTTCCTTTAACTTTTGAGTAATCATAGAAATGAAAAGTTTTTCTGTTTCAATTTTAGCGAGTTGAATATTTCCATGAGGATCTCGCTCTAAAAGAAGTTGTTTCTTAATGGAGTCTGGCAAAGAGAGAAAGGTGTTCTTAAGATCTTCTGATAAATGCTCTGAAAGATTTTCGTGGTTCAGTTGAGGATTCGCTGCAATTTTTTCATTGATTTCCAGGTTTAGCTCTGCGATTTCTGGGATAAAATCTATAAGTCCTTCAGGAATTAAGATCACCCCATAGTTCTTATTGTCTTGAGCTCTTTGTAGAATCAGGTCAACGCACGAATCAATAAGCTCTTGTAGCGATTTTTTATCTCGTTTGACCTCTTCACCGATAAAAATAAGATTGGGGTTTGTTTTTAGAGCGCACTCTAGGGTAATGTGCGAGGCTGAGCGGCCCATAAGTTTAATGAAATGGTAATATTTTTTTGCAGAACGTGCATCTATGAGAATATTGCCAATGAGTTCAGAATAAACTTTCGACGCTGTATCAAATCCAAAAGAGACTTGAACGTAATCGTTTTTTAAGTCTCCGTCGATAGTTTTAGGGACGCCTACTACTGTAGTCGCTTGATTGTGAGCTTTGAAAAACTCAGCTAATACGGCGGCATTTGTGTTAGAATCATCGCCCCCAATAATAACAAAACCATCTAAGTTTAGATCTTGAACCGCTTTTAAAGCTTGGTTCAATTGCTCTTGCGTTTCGATTTTTGTGCGCCCGGATCCAATGCAGTCAAAGCCTCCTAAATTCTGGTAGTCACTGACTACATCTTCGGTTAAGGGGATATACGACTGTTTAAGAAGTCCAGAGGGACCATTCAGAAAACCCAATAGTTCTGAGTCTGGGTTGATTTTTTTTAAAGCGCGGCACAATCCGAGCAAAACATTATGACCACCTGGAGCTTGCCCTCCTGAGAAAACGACACCTACGCGTATTTTTTTGGTAGCTGTACTTCCCTTTACAAGTTTTAAAATACCTAGATTATTCGAGTAAGGAAAAAACTTCTGGATGGTAGATGCGCAAGAAGCGGAGGCGTGCTTTTTAAATATCACGTTCTGAATATCTTTTAATATTGAAGGAAGAGGTGGTTTTTTCTTTTTTAAAACTGCCTCAAGAGGATTGAATTGGCCCATTTGCACCTGCTAGAAATATGCGCAACATCTTAACGAATCTCTACGAATTATGACAAGAGCTCTAAGTCTTTTTTTTAACGTCTGAAAAAAATAAACAATACTTTTAAGATAACCCAGGAAAAAGTCTGGGCTTTTTGATTCAATGGTTGTTAGTTGTTGAATCTTTTTAACGATAGAAAAGGATCGTAAATTCTAAAATTTACCCGATAAAGTCTATTATTTAACTAGCAGTAAATGACATTCACAGCAAGGCCGCCAAGAGATGTTTCTTTGTAGATTGACTGCATATCTTTTCCCGTCTGAAACATTGTTTTGATCACATCATCTAAGGAGACTTTGTGGTTTGATCCCGTTCTTCGAAGAGCCAGTCTCGCAGCATTAATAGCTTTAATGGCTCCCATTGTGTTTCTCTCAATACAAGGAATTTGAACGAGCCCGTCTACGGGGTCGCATGTAAGGCCTAAATTGTGCTCCATTCCAATTTCAGCCGCTATTTCTATTTGCTTAGGGGTGCCTCCCCAGACAGCTGTTAAAGCGCCTGCTGCCATTGAGCAAGCGACGCCAACTTCTCCCTGACATCCCATTTCAGCCGCTGAAATCGAGGCTCCTTTTTTATAAAGGATGCCTATCGCACTAGCAGTCATTAGAAAAATTTCCACCCAGTTCTCTGGGCGCTCTTTAGTGAATTTTTCGAAATAATGCATTACGGCTGGAACAACGCCAGCTCCTCCATTTGTAGGAGCCGTTACAACGCGCCCTCCAGCGGCGTTCTCTTCATTTACAGCTAAAGCGTAAAGAGAAACCCAATCAAAGACGTCTTCTGGCTCTTGAATTCTCTCTTGATTCTGAAGGTGCTTCAGAAGGTCAGGAGCGCGCCTTTTAACTTTAAGTCGTCCAGGAAGAAAACCTTCGTTTTTGCAGCCGTTTATGACAGATACTTGCATAGCTTCCCATATGTCTTTAATGCCTTTTTTTATTTCAGATTTGTTGTGATGAGAGAGTTCGTTCTCATACATAATTTGATGGATGGAAATATTCTTTTTGTCGCAATGAGCAAGTAATTCGGAGCATGTTGCAAAAGGATGAGGAATATTGAAATATTTCTTCATGGGAGTTTTGTGCTGTATCTTTCTATGCTCAACTATAAAGCCGCCTCCAATCGAATAAAAAATCTCATTAAAAAGCTCTTGGTTATCGGGCGAGAAGGCAATAAAACGAAGTGCATTTGAATGGTACGGCATCACCTGGTCTTTATGAAAGATAAGATGTTCTTTTTCGTTGAAAACAATCCTCTTTTCGTTAAAAAGAGAGAGCTTTTTCTCTGTGCGGATTTTCTTCAGCGTAGATGGAATAATGGATGGATCTATGGTTTCGGGAAGATGGCCGAGTAACCCCATTATGACAGCTTCGTCTGTCTTATGTCCCTCACCCGTGAGCGCTAGAGAGCCGTAGAGCTCTATTTTAATACAGGCTGTTTGATTCCAAAAGTCATTTTTCTTTAATTCATTTAAATAAGCGTAAGCTGCGCGCATAGGGCCTACGGTATGAGAGCTGGATGGGCCAATTCCAATAGAGAGCAGGTCAAAAATACTAATAAACATAGAAAATCCGTTTAAACTTATTTATGAGGATTAAATGGGTCAGTCTGCTGCACTGTAAAGAGGAATATCCTCAGGGTCTTCTTCAAAAGAAGGTTCTTTTAGCGCTTCTTTGTTTACCACGTGGGTAATAGAGACATCAGACCATACATTAAGTGCCGTTTCAAGCATATCAATAAAGCTGTATATGGGAAGAATCATCCCCATCAAATGAATGGGTACGCCAAGACCCACTAAGAAGGCGCTCGCTAGAAAATAGCATCCCATCGGAACCGAAGCGTTTCCGACGGCAGCTAGAGTCGATAGGATAATCCAAAAAAACATCATTGGAAGTGAAAAGGTAAGCCCTGCCTGTGCAGATACAAAAAGTACCGTAATTAAAATAAAAGCAGCGCAGCCATTCATGTTAATAACAGAGCAAAGCGGAAGTGAGAAGTTAACCACTTTTTTAGAAAGCTTTCCACGTGTGGTAGAACACTCTATAGTTAAAGGGAGGGCCGCTGAGGAAGATTTTGAGAAGAAGGCTGTCATTAGGGCTGGGTAGACGGATGAAAAAGTTTTAGAGGGCGATATACCTTTCATCTTGAGAATCAGAGGAAGTACAATAATTCCTTGCACACAGTTTGCGCCCACTACGCAGATTATATAGTAAGTTAGAGGGACAATAGAGCGGAAGTCGTCAAGGATTTGTTGTAAAAATAGAGTTGTAAAAGCCCAAATACCCAAAGGAATAAAGCGAATAATAAAAGAGGTTATTTTTAGTAGAGCTTGAAAGAGGCTTGCAAAAAGAGTGTGAAGAGGGGCTCTTTGGTTGTTCGGAAGCGCTAAAACAGCAAAACCCAGAGAAGCAGAGATTAAAGCAGCTCCAAAGACATTATTGTTCATGAAGACTTCAACTAGATTTGTGGGAAACATCTGCATTAAAGTGTTAAAAAACGAAGGTTGGCTGATTCCAGATGCTTCAGGCGTGGGTACTGAATGGCCGATTGCCGGTTGAACACTTAAGTAAAAAATAAGAGCTATTGAAGCGGCAATAACAGTTGTAAGAAGAGTATACTTTAAAACTTTTCTACCAAGAAACTTCATTTCTTTGAGGTTGTTGAATCCAGAAATGGTGGATAAGATAGAGAGAAAAACAATGGGAATAGCAATAAGTTGCAGGGCTCCTAAAAAAAGTTCTGAAACAACAGAAGCAGATTTCAAGAGGAAGGGGATTCTTAAATAGCCTGTTAAGCAGCCTATTAAGAGGCCTAAAGTGGTGAATAAAGTGGATCTAAGTTGATTTTGCATAATTAGTTAAATTTAGTTTTTTTGGATTATTTTGTATCTTGCGCGCATCATAGGAGAATTTTAAATCATTTGTCAATCTAATTAAAAGGTGCTAATTGTATATTATATCTTGTTAAATGAACACAGTAATTAGTTTATTAATTAATAAAAAATAATTAAATTGTTTATATGGGTTATGTTGCTGATTTTAAGTAGATTTTTTTTTAAAATTAACTTCGTGTTGTTTACAATTATGAAATTAGGTAAGTATCAATTTAAACGAGGGTGGTATTATGATTAGGTTTATTGCTTCAATACTTCTGTTAATTGTATCTCAATTAGGCTTTAGCTGCTCAGACTTTATACTCTCAACAGCCGGCAATGGCTGGGTGAGTGGTAGATCTTTAGAGTTTAGTTCAGAACTTGATACTAAAGTGACACTTTTCCCTTCTTGTGAATCTTTGCAAAGTATCGCTCCAGGAAATCAACCCGGCCTTAAGTGGACTTCAAAATATGCCTATATAGGAATTTCTTGTGCCGCTCCTGATAATGTTATAGATGGTTTGAATGAAAAAGGGATGTCAATCAGTGGGCTTTGGCTGCCTACTACGCAGTATCAGGAAGTTGGCTCATCTCAATCCTCTCAAGCACTTGCTATTGAGCTTTTTGGGAAATGGGTTTTAGGTAATTTTGCAACAGTTGCTGAGCTTCAACAGGCTCTGCCTGACGTGAAAGTTTGGGAGGGAAATCCTCTTCCTACTGTTTCTATTCCACCTTTGCATTTTTCTATTCATGATGCAACTGGGGCCAGTATTGTGATTGAATTTGTGAATGGACAGCAAAAGGTTTACGAGAACTGGGCGCAAGTACTTACAAATTACCCCACCTTTGACTGGCAATTAACAAACCTGCAAAACCATATTAACTTAAAAGCTCTCAATTCAAGTGCTTTTAACTTTAACGGACAAAGTATAAATTTTAAAGGACAGGGCTCGGGTATGCTTGGAGTTCCTGGGGATTTAACGCCTCCTTCCCGTTTTGTTCGCCTTTTTTACTTCAAACGCTTTACTAAAACTCCTGACTCTGTAGAAGGTGGGGTTAACTTAGCTTTTCATCTTTTAAATACCGTCGATATCCCTTATGGGGTCGTTCAAGAACGCGTACAGTCCGCTCAAAATATAGATTATACACAATGGGTTGTTGTAAAAGATCTTACAAATCAGGTTCTTTATATAAGAACTTATCAAGATCAGAATATCTATAAAGTAAGTTTTGATGGAATGGACCCTTCTTTGAAAGGGCTGTCCATTCCCATAAATCAATGTTTAAAGTATTCCACGCTTCAGTTGCAGGGCTCTTGATCGTCCTGTGATTCGTTATTTAGAGTTTCAATAATGCGAGTTGCTTTGTACACTTTGTAGTATAGATAGCCGCATAGTAAAAAAACTCCATATCCTAAAAAAGTTGAAAAAAAGAGAACGTAGTAAGAGTTGTTTCTAGCTTGTGATATGGATTTAAGAAGAGCCATGGTTTTAGGAAGAGCTATTAAAAAGGTCACAAAATAATAAAGAAAGTTAGCTGCAAAAGCGATAAGAGCGAATGTAGCTGCTTTAACTTCAAATTTAAATCTTACTCTTAAAATAAAAGCAAAGGTGAGGGCGTTTAAAACAGCAGGTACCCAGGAATTAAAAGAACTGGGATTTCTGAACAGAGTAGGTATTGAAAAAATTGAGAATAAGAGAGAAATTCCAATAGCCCAATTCATAAGATTTTTTTGTGTTCTAATAAAAAGCTTTTTAGTGTCCATAAATCTCCTTTATAAGATTGAATTCCTTTTTAGTAACAGGCTGTATAGATAAACGAGACCCTTTTTTTAATACCATCATTTTTTCAAGTCCTTTGTGAGATCTTAAATCATCAAGAGAGATGGTTGTTGAAAATTTTTTAATAAAACGAACATCCACTCGATACCAAATAGGTTTTTCTTCGGTTGATTTTGGATCGAAGTAGTCGTTTTTAGGATCTAAAGCGGCGGCGTCAGGGTAACCGTCTTTGATGATTTCCATCATTCCAACAATGCCCGAAGGCTTGGCATTAGAGTGGTAGTAAAAGGCTAAATCACCTGTTTTCATGTCATCTCGAAGGAAATTTCTAGCTTGATAGTTGCGAACGCCTTCCCATTCCGCGGTACGATCTATTTTTAAGTCATCTATGGAGTAGGCTGAGGGCTCACACTTCATGAGCCAATACTTTGTCATAGGTTAGGCAGGAGTGAAAATTGTTTCTGATCTAAATAACTTTGTAGTATGAGTGTGGCGCAAGCTGCATCAATAACGTGTGTTCTTTTTTTTCTTGATACCTTAGCTTTTTTCATGACTCGCTCAGTTTGTTGAGTAGTGAGTCGCTCGTCCCATGTTTTTATTGGAATTTCTGTTTGTTCTTTCAAAAGAGTAATAAATTGTAGTACGGCATCTGCAGATTGACCTACGGTTCCATTTAACTGATAAGGCATTCCTATCACAATTTCTTCAATTGAGTAGGGGCTTAGAAAGGCTAAAAGCTCTTTAATAGCTAGGTTCGTATCTTTCTTATTGCATTGCGTGTGCACAGGTGAAGCTAGAATTTTTGAAGGATCAGAGAGCGCTACTCCTATGCGAGCTTGCCCAAAGTCTATGCCGGCTATTCGTTTCATTAGCGGTCTCCTTTCTTTTTTTTACTTTGTTGAATCATTGCTTTGGCGAAATCCTTGAAAAGAGGATGAGGCTCTGTAGGTCTTGATTTAAATTCAGGATGAAACTGTACTCCTACCATCCAAGGGTGGTTTTTCACTTCTGCTATTTCACAGAGTTTTTGTTTGGTGTATCGACCCGAAAATAAGAGACCTGCTTTTTCTAGATCGTCTGTGTAATGATTGTTAACTTCATAGCGGTGTCTATGTCTTTCTGAGATCTTTAGTTTTTTGTACGCCGAGTATGCTTTTGATTTTTCTTGAAGTTTACAAGGGTAGGCACCTAGCCTCATCGTTCCACCAATATTTTGAACCGTTCTTTGTTCAGATAATAAAGAGATAACCGGGTTTTTTGTTTCAGGAGCGAACTCGGTTGAGCTTGCGTCTTTAAAGCCTAAAACATGTCTTGCAAATTCAACAACTAACACTTGCATCCCAAGGCAAATTCCAAAAAATGGGATTTTATTTTCTCTGCAAAACTTAGCTATGGCAATCTTACCTTCCCAGCCCCGCTCGCCAAATCCTCCAGGTACAAGGTACCCATCGCAGCCTTGGATCTTTTTCAAAACAGCTTCACTGACTTGGTCTGCTTCAAAACGTTCTATTTCAATTTTGTAGCCGTGCGCTAATGCTCCGTGTTCTAAGGACTCAAAAACGGATTTATAGGCGTCTTGGTGTTGAACGTATTTGCCCACGATCCCTACGCGAATACTCCCCTTGGGTTTTTTTATGCTGGAAACAATTTTTTTCCATTCATTTAAGTGAGTTTTTCGATTTTCTAGATTTAAGCTTTTACAAATAAACTCATCAATTCCTTGCTCTTTCATCATCATAGGAACTTCGTATATGCTGTCTTCAACATCAATAGCCTCAAACACGGCTCGATCAGGAACATCACAAAATAAACTGATTTTATCTTTAATTTCTTTTGAGAGAGGGTGTTCGCTTCTGCATACAATGATATTGGGCACAATACCAATACTTCGAAGCATTTGTACAGAATGTTGCGTAGGCTTTGTTTTAATCTCACCCGCTGCTTTCAAATAAGGAGTGTAGGTTAAATGAATAAAAACAGAATTTTCTAAGTTTTCATGTCTGAATTGTCTAATGGCTTCTAAAAAAGGTAGAGACTCTATATCTCCAACAGTTCCGCCTATCTCAACGAAAACAACATCTAGGTTAGATTCTTGGTTTGCGCAGTCGGCAATTCTTTGTTTTATTTCATTCGTCACGTGAGGGATGACTTGAACTGTTTTTCCAAGGTAGTCTCCTTTGCGCTCTCTTCGAATAACTGTATCATAAATTTGTCCAGAAGTCGCGTTAGAAGCTTTCGAAAGTGGGGAATGTGTGTACCTGTGGTAATGTCCTAAATCAAGATCTGTTTCTGCTCCATCGTCAGTGACGTAGACTTCTCCGTGTTGAAAAGGATTCATCGTTCCCGGATCTACATTAAGATAGGGATCCAATTTAAGCATCGCGACTTTATAGCCTTTTTTTTCTAGCAATAGTGCAATAGAAGATGCAGTTAAACCTTTGCCTAAAGAGGAGGAAACACCTCCAGTAATAAAGATGTATTTTATCGACATAATAATTCTTCTAGTTTTTGTATGTCAGACGGAAGATCAATTCCAAATGACGACTTTTTTTCTAAGAGGATTTTTATTTGGAAGCCATGCTCTAAAGCTTTTAGTTGCTCGAGATCCTCAACTTCTTGAAGCGGTGATTTAGGGAGTGATGTGTAGGTTTTTAGAAATGAGGCTCTAAAAGCATAGATTCCTAGATGATGGTAAATTATCGAAGGGTCTTGAGTGAAGGGGATTAAACTTCTTGAAAAATACAGAGCGTTGAAGTTTTGATCAAAGACGCATTTAACATTCGAGGGCTCTTTTGCCTCAGAAAGGGAGGTGAAGGGAGCGGCTAGCGTGGCCATAGAAATCTTAGAATTGTCTTCTATTGCCTGAGCTAGTCTCTCTAAACTGTTTGGGTTGATAAGAGGTTCATCTCCTTGTACATTAATGACAATCGTGTCCTCATTAACTTTTGGGTGTTGAGCTATAGCTTCAGAGGTTCTGTGGGTTCCGTTAGGGCAGTTTTTTGAAGTTCTAACAACTTGAGCTCCAAAACTCCGTGCATGATCTTCAATGCGAGCATCTTCTGTCGCTATTAAAATATCGCTTGTCAGGCTCGTTTTTCGAATGTTGCGATAAGTCCTTTCAAGAAGAGTTTGTCCTTGAATCTTAGCGAGCATTTTCCCAGGGAATCGAGAGCTTTGATAGCGAGCGGGAATGACAATTAGATGTTTGAAAAAATTCATGTTATCAGACCTAAATACAATGAAGCCATTTTGGCAGAAAAAGTATAAAATATCAATAAATAATTAAGAAGGCAGAGGCTCTGCTAAGCATCATAGTAAGTAGAATAAGTCTTCAGAAGGTGGTCAAGCTTGCATTTTAATGCTTCTCGCTCAGAGGGGGGAGTGGCTACGTATAGTTTGATTTTTAATTGACAGCTCTTAAGCTTTTTGTGCTCTGATGCCGTCATTATTTTTCTCTCTTCAATATGAATAGAGAGTTTTTCTACAAAGTTTTTTAGGTGATCAAAATCATCGAAAACCATCTCATCTATAGGCCCGCCCATTTCCATAATTGCTCCAGCGTATTAGAGCTCATGATACGAGAAGAACTATTTACATCAAGTAAATAGTTTAGAAAACATCGAGGTGTCAATATATTGGCCCAATGATGCACTTGTTAAAATACGAGATTGAAATGCTTTTAAATAATTTAAAGAAGATTGGCAAAGCTTGTTGATTTGATGAACAATCGAAGGCTGTTCCTGTGAAATTCTATAGAATCTTGGATTTTTTAGAAGAAAGCGTTTTTGGTCACGTTCTATACAATTATACAAAGATTTAACAACGTCTTGACTCGCTATTTGCGTTAATCCTCCCATAGGATTCCAGAAGTAATGCCCTTCATCAAAGTTTAGAAAAACAACGGAATGGCCGTAAATTTCTTCTTTTTCGTTGTCAGTCGGGCGAAGCATTCGCACAAAGTAAATACCCTCCGGTAGCTTGGTAACACGCTCTTCAAAAGCCTTGTAGGTCAAATCTTTGCTCAGATTGTCATTGATTGGTTCTGATGCATAAGAAATGTTATAGCTTTTTAGCCCTAGAATCGATTCCACTTTTGCTTTAGAGAAATCCTCGCTAGGGATAGATGGATCTTTTATTATAGTATTAAGAGCCGCTTGCTCAGTTCGTAAAATTAAACTCGACTCTACACATTGGTCTGCAGATTCAATGACTTTTTCGTGAAAGTCGTTTTCTTTAGAAGAAAGAAACTTTTCAATAAAATTTAGACTCTGCGTAGAACAGGTGCCTCCGTAGCACACTTTTTCCAATCGATCCGCATGAAATGAGACCCCAGGACTTGCGGCCTTTTGGATTTTTTTTAAGCAATCCTTTGCATAATCCATGTTTATCTCGCCATGGCCATTTTTTGAAGAGGCATTCTTGAGCCACTTCGTTTCTTTGATTTTTTCCTCTTTCTTTGTGAAGGAAGGGAAAGCGCTGAATAAAGTTTGTGCGATGGCGAAGTTCATGAAGCTCTCTTTTAAATTTTTAATTTGTAGAAACGTGGATTTGAGATATACCAAACATCGTTAAGTAGAGAGAGATGTTTTATGAAAAAATCACTAGTCTCTCCTGTAGCAATCTCAGTTAATCCGTAATTAGGGTCGTAGAAATAATCTCCTTCAACCGAATCTTTTAAGTAAAATGTAGTGTGTCCCCACTGCTCTTTTTTGAAGTTGTTAGAAGGTCTAAGAATGCGGAGAATGTAAACGCCTTCTGGCAAATCATCCATGACTTCTTTAAAATGATTAGGATCGTTTTTGATTGATTCAAAATTGAGATCCTCAGAGGCATAATCAAATTCAAGGTCGTAATAGTTTGCGATGGATTGTATTTTAGCTCTCTTAAAGTCTTCGGCTGTTGTTAAAGAACTTTCTTCAATGGTATTAAGAGCTATCTGCTCTGCTCGAAAGGCTTCGCCTGATTTTGTATAGTCTTTCATCACCGTAATAATTCTTTCATTTATATTTTTGATTGAAGAATTGATGAAATCTTTTGCAAAAGCTAAGGTCATTGCTGAGCATGTTCCGCCGTATAGGTAGTGAGTCAGGCGGTTCGGGTTGAAAAAAACACCTTTTTCTGCTTTTTCACTAATTTTATTGAATGTGTGAAGCATTTTTTCGTATTGTGTGGGCCCGATTTTACCCTCTTGAGTTCCCCCAAGAATTAATTTCGTTTCCTTTTTCACTTTTACATTCTGTAAATTTGAGTGGTCCGCTCCAACTGCTGAATTGAAGAAGGCAACTGATGTAGGTGATATTAATGACATTTTCGTTCTCCATGATATCAAAAGGTGAATATGCTAATATATCCGGATAATATTAATAAATTATAAAGATATTCTCAGTTTTAAAATGTTCAAGAGGGAGTGAATCTTTA
>JAJACV010000025.1 GCA_022601335.1 Chlamydiota bacterium
AACAAGGGGCGCATAAACTCGCTTTAAATCAGCCATTGAGAATAAAAACAGTCTATCAATTTGCCCCTTATATAGGCGTACAGTGGAATTTCTCACCCCCTGCTCTTAATAATAAATCCTACACTCTAAACGGAAAAAGTCCTAAAGCGTGGCTTCCTTATGTTGTTTACTCGGGTGATTTTCAATGTTCTAAACAATTTTGGACTCAGTTTAATGCGGGATTGGGATTTCTCTACTTCAGTGGACTTCAGGGAAATTTAGCATACTCAAAAGACAACACTACAAAAATTATCTTCAATAATGCTCCTTTAAAAGGACGTCTCTCTTACAACAGAACACCTCTTTTTGATTATCTCATTGGCTTTCAATTCAATCATTGGCTCAAACTCGCTCTCTCTTATCAACACCAAGGGCAAATCAGTATTCAAAGTAAAGCACTTTCAGCTTTTACAATTGGGCTTCCTGCTTCTGAATTTATTCAATTTACCTCAAACTTAAGCCTAGATGCTCTTTTAGCAAAAGTTTATTTTGAGTTCCCCTTTGCCTCTATTTGGAGAAGCCTTTCAATAAATCCTTACCTCGCTTTGGGAGTGGGACCTGGATGGCAAAGTTGGACCAAAGTTAGAGTTGTTGGCATGGATGGAAACACAAGTTTTTCTTCCGCTTCTGTTAATCTTCGACAAAAGACCTCAGCCAATGCGGTTTGGATGTTTGATATTGGATTTCGCCTACAAAGCGCTTATCCCAATAGCCGCTTCTCTGTCCTAATGGGTTGTAAATACAATCAATGGGGACAGGCAAGAAATATCGGAAAAGGCTCACAACTAGGTGATTTAAATAATCCCCCTCCATTTTTCGCTATAAATAACGAATTTGAAGTACAACTTTTAGTCCCTGTTAGGATAAAAACAGTTTATCAATGGGCCCCTTACTTAGGCGTACAATGGTCTTTTTAACACTGTATATTGTCAATAAATCGACTCTGCTTCATTTGAAACAGAGTTTCGGTTTAGCATGAAATGCGATTTAAGCTCTTAATTTAAAACCATTTATTTTTTTTCAGATCTTTTCTGGAGTTTTAAACTGCTTCCAGATAGAACAAGTTTTTAGGGTCTTGATTGAAAGGAGAATCATCATGCAAGCATCTGATCCATGCGACTTGTTCCATAAGTGTTATCAAAAAGAAGGACTCTTCTCTAATGTAAGAGAAGGTAAAGACAATTACTATGCGCAGCCTATTTTAGAAGGCCCTCTAGGACCTCATATGACTTTTAATGGGCAAAAAATGATTGTTTGGTCCATTAATGACTATTTAGGTTTGGCAGGACATCCTGAACCAACAGCAAGAGCTAAAGAAGTCCTTGAAGCTTTTGGAACAGCCTATCCAATGGGCGCTAGGCTCATGAGCGGATTTACTCAAAATCACCAGACTTTTGAAGCTAAGTTAGCTAAATTTGCACAAAAAGAATCCGCTCTTTTATTTAACTACGGCTACTTAGGCGTACTTGGAGTGATTACAAGTATCATGGGACCTAGGGATACGGTCATTATTGATCATGATTCCCATGCATGTATAGTAGATGGAGCTAAATTAGCTACGACTCGCCGCAATCAATTTAGAGTCTTCAGACATAATGATATGGATCACTTAGAGAAGATTTTAAAATCGATTAACCAAGATAGAAAGGGCGGCATTTTAATTGTCACAGACGGTATTTATGGAATGACCGGTGAAGTGGCTCCTCTTAAAGAAATCTGCGCCTTAAAAGAAAAATACAACGCCCGTCTTCTAGTTGATGATGCTCATGGCATAGGTATTATGGGAGCGACAGGTAGAGGTACTGGGGAACATTTGGGAGTTCAAGATAAAATAGATCTTTACTTTTCTACATTTGCTAAATGTTTTGCTGGAATTGGTGGATTTGTTGCAGGAGATAAGGAAATTATTGAACATATTACATGGAATGCAAGACCTGTCATTTTCGCTAAAAACTTACCTCTTATCTACTCAGATTCACTCTCAGCTACTTTAGATGTTATTGAAAGAGAGCCTGAAAGACGTGAAAAGCTGTGGGAAATTGCAACCTATATGCAAAGGCGATTCAAAGAAGAGGGCTTTGATATTGGAAATACTACCTCACCTATTACCCCTGTCTTTTTGAGCATTTCGGGACTAGAAGCAATCAAAGACGCAATCCATATACTAAGAGAAGAGTTTCACATTTTTGCATCAGGAGTCATGTACCCCGTGGTACCAAGAGGTGTTTTTCTCTTAAGACTCGTTCCTAGTTGCAGACATACTTTCGATGATGTAAATAAGACTATTGAAGCATTTATACAAATTAAAGAAAGAATTATCAAAAAGCACTGATGACAGAAAAATATTCTGCAATTAAAAATCTTGAGTGTTCAAGTTGTAATCGAGTCTACCCAGTAAATCAGATTCGGAACACTTGCAACTGTGGACAACCTCTAGTGGTCCGCTATGACCTGGAAGAAGTGAAACAGCTCACCTCTCCCCAAAATATTCGCTCAAGAGCTCCTAATATGTGGCGCTACCACGAACTTCTACCTGTATCTCAATCAAAACATGTCGTTTCTCTTGGAGAAGGCTTTTCTCCCCTTCTACCCCTAAAGAATCTAGGGCTCGAGTGTGGACTTTCAAATCTTTTTATTAAGTACGAGGGCTCCAATGTTGGAGGGACTTTCAAAGCAAGAGGGGCCTCTTGTGGTCTATCAAAAGCAAAAGAGCTTGGCGCAAAAAAAGTAGCCATAGCCACAAACGGAAATGCGGGTGAAGCATGGGCTATGTACGCGAGTCGAGGAAGTATTCCCATCACAGTCATTATGCCCAAAGATGCACAAAAAATGCCTCAAATTATCTGTAACTCTATGGGAGCATCCACCTATCTTATAAACGGAATGATTTCAGATGCGGGTAAATTCATTGAAAAAAACAAACTTGAAGAAGAGTGGTTTGACGTATCAACTCTCAAAGAACCTTACCGTTTAGAGGGAAAAAAAACTATCACCTTCGAAATTATTGAACAACTCGGTTGGACTTTTCCTGATGCTGTACTCTTCCCAACAGGAGGAGGTATTGCAATTGCAGCTGCCTACAAAGCTTTTTTAGAGCTTCAACAATTGGGATGGGTCAAAGGCAAACTTCCACGCCTGATTGCGGTACAAGCGCAAGGGTGTGCCCCTCTTGAGCATGCTTTCTTAGCTAAAAGCCCTACGACTGATTTTTTTCACGGTGCACATACAAAGGCAAGCGGTTTGAGAGTGCCTAAGCCTTTTTGCGACTTTATGGTTCTAGAGGCCATTTACAAAACACAAGGTCTCGCTTTATCTGTCTCAGACGAAGAAATGTTAGAAGGTGTAAGACGTATTGGCCATAAAGAAGGGCTTTTCTTGTGCCCTGAAGCTGGAGCTTGTATTGCAGCTCTACAAACACTAAAGGAAAGACAACTCATTGAACCTCACGAAAAAATAGTGATACTTGGCAGCGGAAGCGGTCTTAAGTACCAAGATGTTTTTGTACAAAACGAGCTAACTGTTTTAGATGTCTCTGAATAAATTTTACAATAATAAAGTTATTTGGATTACTGGAGCTTCGGGAGGCTTGGGCAGACAGCTTGCTATTCACTTATCTAAGTACAATGTAAAACTTATCTTATCCGCAAGACAAGACTTGGAGTTAAAAGAAACAAAAAAAA
Organism: Chlamydiota bacterium; assembly: GCA_022601335.1. Lineage (GTDB taxonomy): Bacteria > Chlamydiota > Chlamydiia > Chlamydiales > JAAZZY01 > JAJACV01. The sequence continues at coordinate 3,720 of JAJACV010000025.1, forward strand.
TAGCAAATCTTCCGGATCACCGCTGTTTAATTATTCCTCTAGATTTAACTTTTCTAAAAGAAGATCAAATCTCCATGATTACAGATCGCATTTTACTTAAGTTTGATTCCTTAGATATCCTTATTCATAATGCCTCTCTCTCTCAACGCTCATTAGCTCACGAAACTCTCCTGCCTGTTGAAAGAAAAATCATGGAAACAAACTATTTTGGCCCTGTGCAGTTAACCAAATATACCCTGCCGACACTTTTAAAAAGTCAAGATCCACAAATTATCATTATGAGTAGCCTCGCCGGAAAATTTGGTATTCCCTTTAGATCTACTTACTCAGCCACAAAACATGCTTTACATGGTTTTTTTGAATCGATGAAGCTCGAGCTTCATAAAAAAATTGACATCTCATTTTTTGTACTCAGTGGGATTCAAACGAGCTCAGCAAAACACGCTTTAAACGCGGATGGTAGTTTCAATAATCAAAATGATGTTTGGTATGACAAATTAATGCCTGTCGAGAGTTGTGCAAAAATGATTGTAAAAAACATTCCTAAAAAGAAATCTGAAGTCATTATTGGCCCAGCGGGGCAATTGAGTTTATTTCTTAAGAAACACTTCCCTTTGATACACAAGCATTGTATGCTTAGGTTTTCTAAAAAAGAGATAAATTCAAGATCTTAAAAAGGACTGTAACTTTTTAAGCGCTCTCTTCCGTTTTCGTCTTGACCCATCCAAGAACATTCGCTATCACATAAAGTGTAGAAAACCATAAATAGCCCAAAACAATAGCAATCATAAAATAATATGAGCCTAACCCTTTCATAAAAGAGGCGGGTTCCATTAAGTAAAAAATGTTTTGATTCAAGGCAAGGTTATAGAGATAAACAGATGCACAATAAACTAAGAAGAAACCCGCTGCTGAATAGATAGACCACCTGCTTAGCTTCTTCTTTTTAACATGAAAAAAGTAGATAGGAAGGATAAGTGGCACAATGTGCTTTACCCAGTAGGTTACCCAAAATAGAGGGGCTGATCTAAGCATTTGAGCATAGGGATTATTTGGCATAAAACAGATAAGAAAACAGCCCGTCCAAGCGAAAAAAAACGAAACATCAAACAATTTTTGATTGAATTTGAAAAGTAAAAAAAACTGCATGAACACCACTACGTTGCACAACCAGACAACCTGAGAGGGCTGGTTAATAAATATATGGTAGAGACAAAAGAATTGAGAAACAATGAGAGTTACCCCTAAAAGTTTAAATATTTTCACTTTAGCAAGGGTCAATACGAGTAATAATGAAACATATCCAACAACAATGAGAGTATAAATAGGATGCATAATGAGCTCTTGATTTTTACTTAAGGAGTAAGAAATTGAAGCTCAATTGTCAAGAAAAAAAGGGCCTTTTTGAATCGTGCTCAAAAGTTGCGCCACAACTTCCTTATCCGTTAAAGAAGTAAGATCAAGCGATGCATCAGCGATTTGTAAGTATTTTTTTTCTCTTATTTGATACATTTTTTCAAAAGAGCTATCGAAGTTGGCTTGATCCAAATAATTAGGAATACGGCCGAGTGAAAGGGCACGCTTTGTCTGCTCTTTGCTTCGAATAAGATAGATAAACTTTCCGAGCCTTTTGAGATGATGTAGACAATTAGAATTAAGAACCGTTCCCCCTCCAACTGAAATTACCGCATTTGCAACATTCAATTTTGAAACAACTTCTTCTTCTATAAGTCTAAATCCATCTTCACCTAAAGCCTCGTGAATTTCATGAATTTTGAGTTTTTCTGTATATTTTTTGTGATAGGCTTCAATAATCAAATGATCTGTATCAATGAATGGACATTTCAAAATAGAAGCTATTTCTTTTCCAAAGGTAGTCTTACCCACACGCTTAAAGCCATAAAGAATAATATTCATTTCACTTTAATTTCAGCTCCTAAATGAGAGAGATGGTCAACAAAAGAGGGATAACTCTTCTTAATACAATGTATATTTTGAATGATTGTTGTTCCTTTTGCAAATAGCCCCGCTATTGTAAGAGACATCGCTATACGATGATCATCATGGCTCTCGACAGTTGCATCTCTTAGCTCAGATTTTTTTACAATTAAGCCATCAGGAGTCTCTTCTATCTCCGCATTCATTTTCTTGAGTTCTTTGCAAATACAGCTGATACGATCCGATTCTTTTTTGCGGGCAATAGCTGCATTTTTAATAGTGGTCGTCCCTTCAGCTAAACAGCCAATGACCGCTAAAATAGTAATCGCATCGATATAATCATTTACATCTAATTCGCATCCTTTCAAAGGCTGTGTTCCATCTACAAGCATTTCTTTTTTAGTTGCATTGTAGTTAAATGTAGCTCCCATTTTATTAAGAGCATCAAAAAACTTTTTGTCTCCTTGAACCTCATCCATATCAATATTTTTTAACGTAAGTGTCGACTTTGTTGCAAAAGCCGCAGCCACAGGAAAAGCGGCCGATGAGAAGTCCCCTGGCACTACATATTCAAACGGTTGAAGCGTGTTTTTTCCTTTGATTTTGTAATACGAATACCCTTTTTTCTCAAAGGGAATATGCATTCTGTCAAACCAGCTAAGTGTTAAATCTATCCACGGTTTTTCGCCTGCTTTTTTAACCGTAATTTCTGTTTCGCCTTCTAAAAAAGCAGCCAACATTAAAATACCTGAGACGGGTTGTGAATCTTCTCCTTTAACGGTTACTTTTCCAGCACAAGCAGGCCCTTCGATCACAATAGGGGCACAATCATTTTCAAGGACACTTTTTGCACTTGCTCCTAACGCGTTTAAAGCGTCCAATAAAGGTTTTACAGGGCGATTAGTCCTGACGGACTCATCTCCCGTTAAAGTTGTCCTGCCATGCCCTAAAGCCGCCAGAGCGCCAATAAACCGAAGCACTTGCCCTGAATTACCTGAATCAATATCTCCTTCAGGTGGATTGAAGGTCCCATTCGTTCCCTCAATTTCAATAAATTCATTGGTATAGGTTATTTTAGCTCCCATCATTTGACAGGCTTTAAGAGCCTGCTCAATATCGGGAGAATCTAAAAGTTTGTATAAGCGGCTTTTACCTTTTGCTAAAGAGGCAAAGATAATAGATCGAATGGAATGTGATTTTGAAGTAGGTAAATCAATTTCGCCTTGAAGTTTCGAGGGTTGAATAATGATTGAAGTCATGGCATGTATTTTTTCATAAGTTTGGTCACATCTGAACTAAGCTTTCGAAACCAAAATCGAAGTTGCAGCTCTCCTTGAGCTATCCAAAAGGTTTTTCCTGTATAGACTCTGCAGCCTTTCTTTTTTGCTGTTTCAATAAGTTTCGTATTACTAAGCACTACATCCAATATTCTTTTTCCAGAATACAAGCATTTTGCTGGTACAAGAGAAGCCTGAGAGCCCTGTCCACCAACGGATGTAGCTTGAACAAGAATATCATAATCCTCTTTTTTCAAACAATTTAATGTTTTAAAAGGTAGGCTATTTACTTTAAGAGAGCGAGCGAGTGCTCTCGCTTTTTTCTCAGTTCGATTAATAAAGGTGACATGAGCCCCTGCTTTTTTAAGAACAAATCCGATTCCTTTAGCTGTCCCTCCAGCGCCTATTATTAATACTTTTTTTTCAGCAACCCCGCCTTCATTAAAAAGATTGAGAGCTGCCATTCCATCACTGTTCATTGCTTTTACTACTGAGTTAGAGTAATAGAGTGTATTAATAGCAGAAATGCCTTTTTGATTTTTAGGCATATCTTTTACAAATGAAAACAGTGATTCTTTAAAAGGGATTGTGACAGAAGCGCCTAAAAAGCCAAGTTCTTTTAAAAGAGGAATCACTTTTTTTATCTTGTTTTTTTCGACTTCCACATTCACATAAACGGCATTCATTTTAAGTTCTTTAAATAAGGCATTATAGACCTTATATCCGGGGCTTTGAGAAATAGGATTTCCAATGAGCCCTAAAAGTTTCGTTTTAGAATTAAGTTTAGAGTAATTATAAAGTTTTTGGAGATCTTTTAAAGTTAACTGCCCCTTGGCTGTTTTCTCCGTGTCATTTAGAGATGCGTAGGTATAAGGCTGCTTGCATAAAGGTGCTAAAATCCTGGACAGAGTCCCTTTTTCGCCCATGGCAATGCCTATAAAATCAGGATATTTCTTCATGAGTGTCAGCATCTTGAGAGCGTCTAAAATTGAGTTTGCAGAGGCTGCGATCTTTACTTTCCAAGGACTCTCTTTTTTCATCTTTGAAATCAAAGTACCTAATCGATGCGGCATTTTTTGAAGGTAGTGTTTGGAGAGAATAAGCTTTGTTTTGGGAGATTGTTTTTTTAAATAGGCTATTAAAGAAAAATCTTTTTTGAATTCCAGATCTAGGTAGTCTGGTTTTAAATCAATAAGCTCTTTTAAGAAAAGATTTCGTTGAGAAGAACTTCTAGTACAAAAACCGCCTTCATTTTTTGTTCTGAGTGTGAAAAGGGGGGAGAAATTTTGGTTTAAAGATTGCAGCTGCGTGAGTGTAATTGTTGCAAGAGCATCTAGCCTCACCTCAATTAAATCAGCGTCCTTTTTTGCTAACTTTATTTTTTTTAACAAAGTAGCGTAATTTTTTTCAGCTAAAGAAACAATAATCATAGTTCACGAATAAAGTGAAGAGCATTTAAAACAATTTCTTGCTCAACACTTGTACAATATTCTCCATCGAAAGGTAATGCTTGTCCAATAGAATCAATAAGAACAAAACGCGCCTCTTGATTCTTTGATTTTTTATCTAAAGCCATATATTCATAGACTTCCTTGATATCAAAGTTTCGTTTTTCAAGAAAGGGCTTTAAAACTTTGACAACTCTATCAAAATGCGTTTTTTTAAGTAAACTAATCTCTAGCGCCATATAACTTTCTGCAATAACTCCAAAGGCTACAGCGCATCCATGAGGCATTTCATATTTAAAAAACTTTTCTAATGCATGGCCCACGGTATGACCAAAGTTTAAGATTCGACGCATTCCTTCCTTTTCTTCAAAATCCTCTGCAACTACTTTGAGTTTGATTTCACAGGCTTTTTTAACAATTTCTTTTAAAGAGTGTCCCACTTTAAAAAGGCTCTCCCCTAAGAGCTCTATTTGATGAAACAAATCTTCATCACATGTCAAAGCTACTTTAATCACCTCAACAAGTCCTTCTCCAAGGGATTTAGGGGGGAGAGACTGGAGAAAATCAAAATCAATAATGAGTGTTTGTGGAAGATAAAAAGTCCCTATTAAGTTTTTTCCATAAGGTGTATTTACTCCTGTTTTCCCTCCGATACTCGCATCAACCATAGCTAAAAGTGATGTGGGCATTAAAACTAAAGGAATTCCCCTGCAATAGGTAGAGGCTATAAATCCAGCTAAATCTGTTGTAACACCACCACCGAGGCCTATTAAGGTCGTGTCTCGACCGAGTCCTTTTGCTTGCATTTGATCTTCTAGACTCTCTTTAACGGATCGACTCTTTGAAGCCTCGCCTTCTGGAAAGGTCAATAAAAAAACTTCTTTGGCTGCTTTTTGAAGAACACCTTGCAGTTTTTTTCCATAAAGTTCCGCTACATAGTTATCTGCCAGCAAAACAACGGTATTTGTCTTACAAGCGTCTTCAAGGATTCTTGACTCAGTTAAGTCTTCACCCATGATAATAGAGGTGTTTTGAAAGGTCATTAGATGTGTTTTCATATCTTAAAAGAAATACTTTAGATCTCAAATAAATACAATAACTAAGTCGTTTTTTGCTAAAAGAAAAGGTTGCCAAGACCCCAAGCAATCAAGAAATAGATAATCATAGAAAAAAAGTCATTAAATGCGGTGACAATGGGACCCGATGCAACGGCTGGATCGACCCCTATTTTAGAAAAGAAAAGAGGAGAAAAGACTCCCAATAGGGTTCCGACAAGACAAGCTCCAAAAAGACCACAACTTACAATAATGCCTATCATTGCAGGAGGCACCACAATCAGAGAATTAGAGGATATATCAAGTAAGTAAACGAGAATCCCTGTTATAATTCCAAAAAAGACCCCCGTACCAAAACCAACTATAAGTTCATTCACTACAGCTTCACGAGTTCCTTTTGTAGTCAAAGCTCCTGTTGCCATACCTCGCACAAGAATAGTACTACTTTGAATTCCAATATTACCTGACATACCTGTAATAAGAGGGACAAAGAAGAGCACAAAGGCTAATAAGACTCCTTCTTGATTTTCAAAGTACGACATACTAAATGCATTCACAAGTCCAGCAACTAAGGTAACAAACAACCAGGGAGCTCTTGCTAAAAATCTCTTAAGCCTTGGTTCATATTCTCCAATATGCTCATTTGTACCTGCAATACTTGCAATTGTTTCATCCGCTATATCTTCTAACGCTTCAACAACGTCTTCATAACAAATTACCCCAATCAATTCATTTTTGCTATTAACAACAGGGAGAGCTGGAATTTTATAACGCTCCACAACATCAATAACTTCTTCACGAGTCGCTTCAGGGCCTACTGTATGAGAAATCGGCCGCATTACTTGTTTTAGTTGCAAGCTAGGCGGATTGACAATAAGATTTCTATCAGGCACGAAGCCTTGAAGTTGCCCCTCTTCATTCATCACAAAAACCCTTCGAGTCATTTCAATGTGGGGATTTTGGTGGATATAATCTTTGACCTCTCCCATCGAAGTTTCTGCTGAAAATACTAAAAAATCATTGACCATCAATCTCGCAGCGCTATGACAATCCTTTGAGCGTAGCTCTGTCATCGAAGTGGCTTTTTGAGCATCAATGAGTTTAATTAAACGTCTAAACTTACGATCAGAGACATCATCTAAAACCCAAACAGCTTCATCCATTGGCATTTTTTCTAACAGAGGGACCAATTGCACATCTTCTAAGTGTCTGAGAATATAGGAACGTGAACTTGAAGGAATGTTAATTAAAAAACTAACTTTTTCATTTTCTGAGAGGTTTTCGAAAAGGGAAAGGCTAGCGGACTGTGGGAGAGTAGAAACAGCATAAGCTAAGTCAATGGCATTATGCTCGCTTGCAATTTTAGCCATTTCGTGGACTTGAACTTCATAAGTGAGTTGATGTAGAGCTCTTTGGAGTTTCTCTCTTAAAATATCATCTACAGTAGATGAGCTCGCCTCTTTTAGAGTCACATCTTCTCTTTCTTCTAAAACATCATTGCCCATACACCCCCCATCTAAAGACCTATTGATTTTAAGTGTTTTCAATAAAAAAATCAATGTTAAAGGGCCTCTAGAACAAATGAAAAATAAAATTATAATGTTACATTTTTCAAGAGTGCAACAGGGAAAACTAGCTGTCTTGAGTTTTCTGTCTTAAAAGATTAATTTGGATAAATTCTTCAAATTGTTCTGAGTGTCTTAACGATTCAAGAGAATCATCATACATAAGCTGCTCTAAGGGGGGCAGCGCTTCTTTTTGATAAGCTATTTGTAAATAATGAATGGCTTCTGAGAGCTTGCCTGTTAAGCAATATAGACAGGAGAGATTGTAGAGGGCTTCTAAACTTCCAAGCGCTAAGGCTTGCTTTAATTTTTTTTCTGCATCCTCAATTAAATTTTCATACAATTCGACTTTAAGCGGTTCATAGATTAGCTTTGCATATTGAGTTAAGGTAACTCCCCAAGCATTCCAAATCATTTCATCTTCAGAATCTTCTTGTAAAGCGGCATAAAAATTCTCTGAAGATTTGTTATAAAAATCAACATCATCTAGCAATTCGCCTAGATGAGCGTAAACAAGAGCTAAATTATAATAAGCGGGTGAATAAGAAGGATCTTTTTTGAGAATAATTTCTAAAATTTGTGCTGATTTCTCATAGGCCGTTGGATCTTCTTCAAAGCTTCCAAGAAAGTCTAACGCACACGCATAATTGTATAGTAGCTGAGTGGAAGGTGACGTGTTTTTATAAAAATCTAAAGCCTGCTCATATTTTTCAATAGCTGCTTGGATATAGGTTTTACTATCCATCAAGTCAGCTAAACGCATGAGAGTCATTCCCCAATTATTCCAAAGCTCCGGATGATTCTTTTTGACTTCGCTCGCTTTTTTAAAGTGCTCTGAAGCATTTTTAAGTAGCTGAATATCTTTATGGATATCTCCTAAAGCAAACTTAGTTAAGCCGATTCCATTTAATGCAAAAAAGTGATTTTTTTGGAGTGTCAGTGCATGATTAAACTTTTCAATAGCCATCAGATAAAAATCTGTATCTTCAAAATATTGCCCTTGAGCATACAGACAAAACCCATAGCGATACCACACATTAGGACATTCTCGACCAAGCTTAAGCGCTTTAGTGATTTTTTTCTCAGCCTCTTTAAGATGATCTAATCTTGATGTAAAGGCTCCTAAAATAGTTAAAGCTTCTCCCCAACAGCTCAACGCTTCAGGGTGATCTGGACAAATTTTAAGCGCTTTTGAGTATTTCATTGCACTCATTTGAAGATGTTTTACTTCCCCTTTTGTTCGGCCTGAAGTTAAAAAGAGACTGCCCCATCTCATCCACAGCTCAAAGTGATCTTGCTTAAAGTCTGCGGCACGTGCATAAGCTGAGTGACCCTGAGCTAGATACTGTTCTTGTCCCGTATTTTGATAAAGATGTTGAAAAGTTTGTGCTAAGCTTAGCCAACCTTCATAATATTTCGGTTGAATCTGTGTAGACTTTTGATAAAAGCTCAGCGCTTTTTCTAAAAAACGGTCATCTCTAATTAATAACCCCATTTCAGTCCAAGCATTGGCGTAATCTCTCCAGAAAGAGGCTTCATTGCACCCTAGCTTTGCTGTTTTTTCAAACTTTTCGAGAGATCTTTTAATGTCAACGGCTTCACCAGAATGCTTACCTAAGAAATACCAACAAAGAGCCCAATCCCACAAAAACTTTTTCAGGTATTTAGGATTTTCATTGCACAATTGCGCGGCCTTTGAATATTTTTCATCTGCTTTTTGAAAGTAATGTGCTTCTTTGTAAACAAGACCTAAATGGACTAAAATATCTCCCCAAATATACCACGCATCACAATTTTGGCTTTTAATTTCTATCGCATGCTGAATGTGTCTCTCGGCAAGAAGTAAGTATTTTTCACTTCCTTTATGCACCGCATAATCAAAGAGAAAAACCCCTTGTTGAAATTGTAGTTTAGAACTCAAGGGCGCTATACGCCTGGATACATCAAAGATATGAAAAGCATAACTCTCTCCGCCCAAAATAAGCTGCTTTCCCTCGTCAAACAGAACCTCTGCAAGCCGTTCTCTTTGTTCTGAATTAAGCTCTGACCAAAAAGAATTTAAATGAGCACTCTCTCGCTGAGCCTTTAATTGGTTCAGAATCTCTAACGCAAGAATTTGGTACCGATTCGTCTTTTCCATATAGGTCCTGGAGTATAAAATGAGCGATGCTTTATTACAAATCTTTTTAAAACAAGCTCTTAATTTAAGGCCTTCATAAAGTCAAATTACGAAATAAGACTATCATGTCCTTGTATTCTTACCCGCATGTGTTCTTGCAGTCTTGTGATTTGTTCTTTTCCTTTTTCGAAGCAAAGAATTTTGTGAATAGCACTTTCATTAAGAAATAATTCCCTTGCTTCTTCTTCGATTAGATCTGGATCTGTAGCTTTCAAATCCCACTTAATTTCAGAACCCGCTAAAAGAGACACATAAGAATAATATTGAGCACCATTATCCATCAACATTCCTAGCGGAGGTCTCGCCGGATCTAAAATGGTTTGTCTTAGAAACTCTAATTTGAAAAGCATTGGTTTTAAATCTTGATTCAATATTTTTTGAGCCTCATGTAGGAGCCCTTGATCTAAAATTGCTTTATACGTATTAATAGTTGCTTCTTTTTCTTTCTTTAAACTGAGCATTTGAGTAAGCACAGGTTTTAAAGCGTCTTCCGGTTTCACTGCGTTCATTTTTTTAAGCATCTCTAAACTGTTCAAGTCTATCTTATCTTGATGGGGATAATTTCTGGATTTAATTTGATCTTTAACATCTTCTTGGTACTTATTTCTCAATATATTAATTTGGTCATATCTTGACACATTCATTGCTTGAGTCAAATTCAATTTATATTCCTCATCAGAAATATAGCTTAACCGATCGAATTCATTTGCAAACTTAAAGTCTTCTCCAAGCCCTATAAATTCGGAATTAAGCTTTTTTACCCCTTCACCATTCATCATCCATGCGCACATCATACCGAAATAGGAAATCCCTCCTGATGCAAGCATTCCAAACGTAGGCAAAATCCACTCTTGAGCCGTTGAAATAACAGATAGAGTCCGTTTGGTCAGATCATTTTCCTTTTGTCCAAACATAAAATCTTTACCTACATAGGCAACATAAGCATGTATTCCGCCCCAAAGTGCTGACTTAACTCTATCCATTGCTGAATCTGTACCTATCACAGATACAATTCTTCTGTATAAACTAGATACGATAGAATCCTGATTTTTAGCTGAATTCCACAAATCATAGCGGCTCTCCATAGAGTCTGAACCTAAAATAATAGATGCACCATTTGCAATCACTCGATACGAGGAGTAAATCATCGATGCTCCTCCGATTGTCAGAGGAAGGTATTTTGTCATTAAAATTCCCATTACAGATCCAAGAATCATTGATGATTTTGAAATTCCTTGAAACTGGATAGCGCTTTGCGTAAATATAAAGCCTGAAATTTTAACAAGTCTCTTCCAAATAGCATAGTCTCTTTCTAAGAGCTCTACATTAAGAGGAGCTCGCAGATAATGTTCTAATCCAGCTGGCACATTAAACTCTTCTTCTGGTGGAGTCGTTATTTGTTGCTCCATTTCTTGTTCAAAAGCTTCAAGAAGCCTTTCAAATTGAACTCTTTGCTCCTCCTCTGAGAGAGCGCTAACCTCAGCCTCTTTTGTATTAGAAATGGCGGACGTATCTTCTTGATCAAGAGGAGGCGATTTCAAGTAATCTGACACAGTGGAAGGATTTAAGTTTGGTGAAGAGTTAGCTGATAACATTCGGGCTCCTAAAAATATTTTTTTATATGATCTGAGATCATTTTCAACTACTTTTGTTAATTTTTAATAAAGATTCAGGACAAGCGTCTAATTATAAATATCTTTAAAAAAAACGTATTTTTATCAAATCTTAACAATACTATAATAGGCTTTAGTGAATAAAACTCCAAGCAGGATTTTTTAATGCCAGACAATATTGATTCATCTATTTTCTCATCAGCTTATCAGCAGGTTGAACGCGCTTTACATAAAGGTGTAGAAGCGATTCAAACGGACCGCATCTATTTTGCCGCCCCGATTTTAGTATCTGGATTTACAGCCTACAGAGCCTGCAAGCACCTCTCTACAGCTCTAATGGGACAGGACTCTATAGAGTATAGAAAAAAGTTGATTGACGACGCTTTCAACGAAAACAATATTTCAACTTTAAAGAGATCTCACCTTTTAGCCACTTCATTTTTTGGTTCTATTTCCTTTTCGGGTCGACTGAATGAGCTTGGTAGAGGGTTGGGATATTTGACAGCCTCTACTTTAGTTATGTATGCTCTACATAGTTACACTATGGACACATCAGCAGATACCGCTAAAGCTGACTCTATGGCTCCTGAGGCTGAAAAGGAAATTTTTCCAAAGCAACATAACCATGATATTACGTCTAGTGGACTCAAAATTTATGGAAAGCACAAAAAATATATTGACACAGGCCTCCACAGCCCACACACACCTAATCTCTCTTATCCAGCACAACAATCGGTAAAACTAGCTGACCAAATTTTAATTGATCAGGAAACCCCAGCTACCACTTTATTTCAACAGACGAGGTCTGCTCTCTGCTCAGTTGCTTCTCCTTTTCTCAATACAACAAAGCCCTGCTACCCTTCTCCTAAGACGACAGAGACGATGAATTCTAAAGAAATAGCAGCTGTTTGCCACTCTACAAAAGAAGCCCTCATTCAAAACCATCCTGTTGACTATTATGAAAAAATTGCAAAAACTTCTAAGTTTGTTTGTGATTGGACATGGGGGGCACTTCCGGGACGCTCTCAGAGTGGAGATTGCCAAGGTCTTGAGAACAACCTCTATAATAAAGACAGTAATGAACTCTCACATCGTTTAAACGAGCTTGATCAACTTTGTGAAGTGGTTAACGAGCGATCTATTTTACAAGGCCGAGCCAATTATATTGACTCAGACCCTGATAAACTTACAGCTTACACAACGCTTTACCAGAAACTGATTTCTTCAGCAAATGCATACTCTTGGACAATTTACAAAAGTGTTGATAGATTAGGAGAACCTCATAGAAAATTCTTGGAGTTTTCAAAAAACTTCCCTCTTTCTTCTAAAGAAACAAACATTGAGACGGTAAAAAACTATCAAAACGTTCTAAACGCTTTAATTCCAGTAAATTCCAAAGATTTTAACTCAGAAAATCTACCCATTTTTAGAGAAGCTGCGGCAAACTTTTTTGGTATTTCTCCAGGTTTCACTCAAGGAGAATTCAATACAGCTTATAGAAAGTTTCAAAAGAGCCACCATGCAGATAATTCAGCTGGAGGAGACTTAAACGAGGCGCTTTACGGCATTGCGGGTTCTTTAAAGGGTCTTTTTGGAAAGAGTGAAGGATACTCTCAAATAACAGGCTCCTCTCTAGGTCAGTCTATCTATTCTATTCCGACACCTTACAAGGCTATCGAAGGCATCTGGAATAGTTTCTCTGACTGGTGGAGTGCCCCTTTACAGACTTAAAGTCGCTAAAGACTTTCGAATGTGGACTTGGCTGTCTAGAAGATCATAAATTTGCTTTGGTGTATGCTTTTCACAAAACTTCTGAAGGCTGCCACTTTTCTTAATAATAAAATCGACCTCTACAAGTGAAGCTAAAAGCTCTATCAAAGCTTCTTCTTCCAGATCTTTTTTCAAGTAAATAACAAGCTTAGCTTGAGGGTTTTCTTTTTTTATTTTTTTAAGCTGCCCAAATAAGTAGGGATTTAGCCCCTCTTCTAAAGAGAGATTAATAAGTACAAAATCCTCATAATCCAAAATAAATTGAATAATCTTCAAATACTTTTCGCTAAAAACTTTGTTATCTAAATGTCTATTAAGAATAAGTTCTGCGAGTGTTTTAATCGTAATCTGAGCGCACCCTAAGTGTTCAATCACTTCTCCTGCAGCAAGGTTGCAAAGCATGACCGCTTGATCTAAAGAAATATTATTTGCAATGGAATGAGTTAAGACGGCAAGCACGGTATCTCCAGCACCAGTTACATCGACAACTTCTCGAACTTTTACTGGATATTCCTTAGCTTCTTGGCGTGTAAATAAAGCAATGCCCTTACTTGATTGCGTTACCATAATGTTTGGAATTTTACTTGTTTGGTATAAAGTATTTGCTATAACTTCTAAATTAGTCTCTTCATCATGACCACTTGCTATTACAGCTTCTTGAAAATTCGGTTTTATTAAATAAGCCCCTTTGTATTTAGTAAAATCGTTTCCTTTAGGATCAACAACAACGGGTATATCAAGCTCCTTGGCAGTTTTGAGTAACGCTTGAAGTAAGTTCCTAGTTAAGAAACCTTTTGCATAATCAGAGACTGCAATCGTCAAAACATCCTTTAGAATTTTCTTTAGATCTGCAATTATTTTTTGTTCTAGAGAGCTTGTTATTTCTTCCTTTTCTTCGAAGTCGATACGGACAATTTGTTGACTGCCTGCCATAATTCTATTTTTAATAGGAGTCTGGTAACCTTTTTGAATATAGAGAGAAGAGGTATCAATTTTTTCAGAGTTTAATTTTTCTAAGAGATCTTCTTTAGCACTATCATTTCCTAGCCGCCCTAGAACCGATACTTTAGCTCCAAGCGATACCAGATTAAGAGCTACATTACCCGCTCCACCGGGTAATTTATTAATTTGCTTAGCATTGACAACCATCACGGGAGCTTCAGGAGAAACTCTTTTGACAGAACCTATTGTGTAGGTATCGAGCATGAAATCGCCCACTACAAGTATGCGCCCTTTAATGGGTTTGCTAAAAAGAGAAGATAAACTCATTGTTAATAAATTCTATTGGTCGTGATGTAATTGTTAATATAGTCTGAAATCGCTTCATGAATAGGGGTAGGATTAAAGTACTGCAATGTTTTTTTAAGTTTATCCATGGAAGCTTTTGTGTAGTTTTGATATTTCGCATTCAAATCTTCTGGCATCTCTCTATATTGAATATTGGGAGGTGCTCCAATCGCGCTAAACATACCCTTTGCCACATTATTCCACGTGTTTGCTTCTCCACTGCCTACATTGAAGATTCCATAAATATCTTTTTTCAGTATATCCACGACTAGAGAGGCCGCGTCTTTAACATAGATAAAGTCTCTACACTGGTCTCCATCTTTGAAATTCTGGGGGTCATTGGATTTAAAAAGCTTAATTAATCCTTCCTTTTTAACGAAAGGAAAGAGGTTATAGATAACCGATGCCATCCGCCCCTTATGATGTTCATTGGGCCCATATACATTAAAAAACTTAAGGCCCGTCATTTGATTAAGTACCCCTTGGTTTTTAGCCCATAAATCAAAAAGATGTTTAGAAAAGCCATAAGGATTCATTGGCTGCAATTCTTCAAGGGTGTCATGATTATCGTCAAAACCTCTAGATCCATCGCCATAGGTTGCAGCTGAAGAGGCATAAATAAATCTAATATCATTCTTTAGAGCAAACTCCGCCAGATTGAGAGTATACCTGTAATTATTCTCCATGAGATAATCAACGTTGGTCTCAACAGTGCTTGAGCAAGCACCCATATGAATAATAGCTTCTATTTCGGAGGCTCTATCCGAAACATCGAGCCATGTCATGAGATTTTTTTTATCGATGTACTCAAGGAACTTTTTATTCGATAGATTTCTCCACTTATCAGAGGATCCTAATTGATCAACCACAACGACATTGCTCATTCCTAGTTCGTTGAGTAAACGAAGAATACACGATCCTATGAATCCAGCGCCTCCTGTGAGAATAATTAATTTGTCGTCATAGAGTTTCATATCGTCTCCTTAAGAACTATACCATTGATTGAGAGGCCTACTTATATATTGTACCGGGAAAATTTGAACAGTTTTTTTACTGATTGGCTTATTTTTTCCAATACAAACGAAGGTAGAGCCTGATCCGGTCATAAAAACAAATTCATAACCTTGGTCAAAAAGTTCCTGTTTCAAATCCCGCAGTTCTGGAGATAGTGAGTAGGCCGCAGCTTCCAGATCATTTGGATAAACAGGTGAATTATTTTGATAAAAACGCTCTAGTAAATCACTATAATCAAATGAATCGATTGAAGACTTAGCCCTTTTATAGACAGCTCGGGTTTGCATCCCTATTTCAGGTTTCACCAGCCACACATTTGAATTTAAAAGAGGTTCTAGATTGATGACTTTTTCTCCTCTTCCCTCGCAAATAGCAGTACCTTGTGAAAAAAAGAAAGGTGAATCTGAAGTAATAGAAGCAGATAAAACTTGCAAATCTTGGGTAGAGAGAGGTTTTTTAAAAAGTTCATTTAACCCCCATAACATAGTAGAGGCATTGCTGCTACCACCACCGAGTCCTCCTTGCATAGGGACTCTCTTATGTAATCGGATCCGAACAGGTAGATCTATCTTGGTTTTTGTTCTAAAAAGAAACAAGGCTTTAACGATGAAATTTTCATCATTAAAGCCTAAGCTTTTAACATTGGTCTCATATTGATCTTTCTTTGACAGAGCAATCTCCAGATCATCTCCCAAGCTTATGGCTTGAAAAAGAGAACACAAGTTGTGATAACCATCTTCTCTTTTTTGAGCTAATTTAAAAAATAAATTTATTTTAGCAGGTGAAAAGAGTTTGATCATAAAGTTTAGCTATCTTCAGGTTCAACATCCTCTGAAGGTGCTTCTTCTTTCACTTCTACTTTAGTCTCTTTTTGTTGAGTCAAAACAGCAGATCCTTCTTCAGGTTCAACTTTTAAATTAAAATGTGCTTGAACACCCTCTTTCAATTTAAGGTTGACAGTGTGAACACCTATTTGTCTAATCGGATGCTCTAGAGAAACCATTCTTCTCTCAATAGAGATTCCTTCTGCCTGCAACAAGTCAACTAAATCTTTAGCTGTAACAGAGCCATACATATGTCCTTCTGCATCGACTTTTACAATTTGTGTTACCACAGTTGTTCGCAGTTTTTGAGCTATATCTTCAGAATCTTTCTTATCTAGAATAGATTGCTTTGCTCTCTCTTCTTTAAGGCGCGCTTGTATCTTTACAACACTCTTATCGGCAACTAAAGCTTTTTGCTGAGGTAACAAAAAGTTTCTAGCATAGCCTGGCTTAACGCGAACTAAATCACCCTTTCGACCGACATTATGGATGTCTTCTAGTAATAACAATTGATTTTTCATAGTGTGCTCCCCTGGCTTATTCTTTTGCTGTATAAGGCAAAATAGCCATATATCTTGCTCGTTTAATTGAACGTGTCAATTTCTTTTGATAGTAGGCAGAAACACCTGTAATACGTCGAGGTAATATTTTCCCTCTTTCCGTAATAAATCGAGATAGTAGATTTGAATCTTTATAGTCTATCTCTTTGATCCCTTCCGTTTTAAAGGGGCAGCTTTTTTTCTTTTTTCTACCTGGGCCTGCTCCCATTCTTCGTTTTTTCATGAAACTTCTCCTATTCCGTTCCAACATTATACGTTAATTCTTCTTGGACTTTATCAGCCCTGAGGGTCATAAATCTCATGAGGTCTTCATGCAAGTGGTATTCTTTCCACAAAGCATTAATCTCACTTGAATTTAGGCTGAAAAATAGAACAAAATAATGTCCTTCCTTTCTCCCTCTAATACTATAAGCTAGTTTTTGGCGGCCCATGTCATGTTGCTTATGAACTTCTCCACCTTTTTCAACTATCTCACTTTCAATTTTTTCAATGGCCTTCTTCCTGGCCTCTTCACTTAGAGTGGTACTAATAACGTACATCCCCTCATAAAGATGTTTTCTATCTTTTTTCATGAAACCTCATCGATTTTATTAATTCTCACTGTTTTTAGTGTTTGCTCGGTTCATTGCGGCTTCTAACCCTTCTAGAACCCATAATTTAACAATGTCTTCAGCATCTCCTACAAAAGCGCCTAATTCAGACATTTCTTTTTCCGTAAACTTTTCTAAGACATAGTCTTCAAGCGCTTCTCTCTTAGGAGAGCCAATTCCCATCTTAAGCCTCGAGTAGTCAGGACCTAAGTGACTTTGTATATGCTTTAGGCCTCTATGCCCCCCTGAGCCACCTTTTGGCTTAAGTTTCATTATTCCAAAGTCTAAATCAGCATCATCACTGATGACGAGCAAGTTTTCTTTTTTTACTTTATAAAATTGCATGCACTTCTTTACAGCAAGTCCACTCAAGTTCATAAAAGTACTCGGCTTCAATAAATAAACTGAAGAGTCCCCATCAACCTTAGCAAAATCACCCTCAAATCGAGAAACAGCTTTAAACGAAGTTCCCCAGCCTTTGGCTAATTCATCTAACACCAAGAATCCTAAATTATGCCTCGTATACGCATATCGACTTCCCGGATTTCCAAGCCCCACAATTAATTTTACAGGACGCTCTTCAATAACTTTCACCTTTTATGTCGTTATCGTTTTGCAATCACAACAGCCACTTCATTTAAATCAAGAAGAGGCTTTATTTTCTCAGACAATTCAATTTTTGAAAGTCTCATCGACTGATTGATCGACAATTTTGACACATTTAAATTAAATTCCGTAGGGATGTGTTTAGGCAAACATCTCACTTTAAGATGTCTAATTACAGGTCTAACAACGCCTCCGAGCTTGACACCTACACAGTCAGCGACTCCTTTAAATCTAAGAGGAATTTTCACGTTAACAGGAGTGTCTTCCAAGAGGTAAATAAAATCCAGGTGAAGAATCTCATACGTGGATACATGATACTGAATATCCTTTACGAGAGCCTTAAATACCTTGCCCTCTTCATCCTCTAGAGTAAATATTGTATTAGGTAGCCCCCCTTGAGGAATGGCTCTCAAGTGAGCCTTAAACTCGGGTCCAACAACTTCAATGAGTTTATTTGGATGATCTTTTGCATAGAGAATGGCAGGAATATTTCCTTCTCGTCTAATGTCATTAACTATTTTTTTTGTTTCAGCAAGTCTAATTTTAACTTTAAGCTTCATTTCTAGGGCTCCAAAAAATTTTAAGGGGTGAATAAAGAAGACATTGAATTTTTATATAATACACATCTAATGCCTTCCCCAAATAAGTGTGCAATTGATACTTCTTCTATTTTAGAAGATTTTTTAGATGAATCTTGAGCAATCGTATTACTAATCCAAATTTTCTCAATAGGGCTTTTTTCTATGTTTTCTATAGCTTCTTTAGCAAAAACACCGTGAGTTACTGTAGCAAAGACATCCTTGGCGCCTGCTTTTTTACAAGCCTCTGCGGCTCGGCACAATGTTTTTGCTGTTGAACACATGTCGTCTACAAAAACAACCGTTTTTTCTTTTACATCTCCAATAATGGGGGAATGCTCTACAGTTTCAGCGTCCAACCTTCTTTTATCTATAATTACAAAGTCGGTTTTTAATTGATCTGCCATGGCCTTAACAAGCCGCACACTACCAATATCAGGTGCAGCTATGACGGTACTCTCTAAATTAATATCATGAGCTTTAATCTTTTGAGCAAGCGCGGGTCTCGCTTGAAGATTGTCTGATGGTATGTCAAAGAAACCTTGAATTTGATCTGTATGAAGATCCATAGTAAGAACGCGGCTGGCTCCTGCTGTTTCTAATAGGTTAGCAACGAGTTTGGCTGTAATAGGCACTCGACCTTTGTCTTTACGATCCTGTCTTGAGTAAGCATAGTACGGAAGCAAGACTACGATCGACTTCGCTGAAGCTCTTTTAAGAGCATCAATCATAATGAGCAGCTCCATCAAATAGTAGTTAGGTCTATGAGCTAAGCTTTGCACAATAAATGCAACTTTACCACGTACGTTTTCTTGAATCTGAACGAATATTTCTCCGTCAGGAAATGAATCAACGCGAGCGGACCCCAATTTCATTTTATTGTGGCTAGCTATAAGCTTCGCAAGTTCTGGATGTGAGGTGCCGCTAAAGAGACACGCTTCTTGATCAATAGACATTAAAAAAAAGTGACACTATGTTTAAACATTTTTGGGGTGGTAGGATTCGAACCTACGGTACACGGTACCAAAAACCGTTGCCTTACCACTTGGCTACACCCCAATGAAATTAAAGGTCAAAATTTTAAACTAATAAGGGAATTTATTCAAGAAGCTTTCTCATAAGATTTAAATTTTGAATTTTGGACGTAGAAATAATGTAAATTTTTTCTTGAAAAAGAGACTCTTTTCAATTATTAAAAAATTAAACACGTGGGACTATCTCTGCATGAAAATTTGCCATATTGCCAGCGAAATAAGCCCTATCGCCAAAGTGGGTGGATTAGCTGATGTGACTCTAGGTTTGAGCCGAGAGACTCAGAAACTGGGTCACGAGGCATTTGTTGTTATACCCAAGTATAGAAGCCTAAAGACCTCTCAAATAGAGAGCTATAGACCTTTGTCGACTAAGATAAAGGTCTATTTTGCAAATAAATGGCATATTTGCCAAGTGTTCACAGGAAAAGTGTGCGGTGTTGATGTTTATTTCATTGACTCTGAAGGGGTAGAAAAATATTTTGACAGGAGTAAAATTTACGGATATTCCGATGATCCTAAGCGGTTTGCCTTCTTTTCGGCAGCGTCTACAGAACTTATTTATTCTCTACACGCTCATACAGATATCATTCATATTCACGACTGGCAAACGGCATTGATTGCTCCCATTTTGGAGCAAAAATACCGCTCAAAATTACACGCTAGTCTCGTTTTTACAATTCACAATTTAAATTATCAGGGTATTACTCATCAAAATCTACTAAAGAAAATAGGCTTAGATCATTCCAAAAGCCTTCAAGATCCAACATTTGCTAATAAAATTAATTTAATGAAGGGTGGAATTTACTTTTCAGACTTTGTTACAACGGTTTCTCCGAACTATGCTGAAGAGATAAAGTACCCGGAATTCGGAATGGGCTTGGACCTGGAAATCCTTAAGCAATCTCATAAAATAGAAGGGATCTTAAATGGAATTGATCCTGAAATATGGAATCCCAACCTAGACCAGACACTTGAAAAGAATTATTCTGTAGAAACACTAGATTACAAAGCACTTGATAAAGATCATCTAAGAAAAATTTTAAAAATGCCTTTAACTCAGAACACTCCCTTAGTCATTTGCATCTGCAGGCTTGTTCCTCAAAAAGGCCTTAGAATGATTAAGAAAGCGATAGATACCGTACTAAAATTAAACGGACAGTTCATTCTATTTGGTTCCAGTCCTATTGCTAAGATTCAAAATGATTTTGAAATTTTAAAAGACTCTCTTGCCTCAAATAACAACATACGCTTCATCTTTGACTCTTACAATGAAGATTTAGCGCATCAAATTTACGCTGGAGGTGATCTATTGATATGCCCCTCCCTTTTTGAACCCTGCGGGCTCACTCAATTGATCGCCCTTCAATATGGAACGGTTCCTTTAGTCAGAAAGACAGGAGGTCTTGCAAATACTGTATTTGACATTGAAAAAGATAAAGATCATCCGATGGGAGCTAATGGATTTAACTTCACCTCGCCTACTTCCAAGGCGATTGATCAGGCTTTGAGAAGAGCTTTTAAAGTTTTCAGAAAACAACCTGAGACTTGGAGACGTCTCATTCAGCACGGAATGCTCATGGACTTTAGCTGGGAAAAATCAGCTAGGCGCTATTTGGAAATTTACAAACTAATTCAAAAAGAGGGATCTACCTCTTCAAAAAAAGCTTTATGACTCTTTTCAGCTCTTAAGACTCCTGCTAGATAAGGAATCCACTCAAAATTAATCCCTAAAGAAATCGGAGTTTGCTGACGACTAGGTAATTCAATAACCCGGTGTTCATGAATCATTTTACAACTTCCATCTTCTCTAAAAACACATAACGTCTCAAGTTCATTTTCCATTAATGAATTCAGTGAAAAAAATCCTTCCTCTATTAACAAGTTTAATTGTTTCTCACTAACTACGACGACTTGAGCTAGGTCATTTAAAATAGAAAGAAGCTGGCCTTTGTAAGGGGTTAAGTCAATCAAAGTATCTAAAAAAAAGCAGACCGTCGCCTGATTTTTTTTTACGAACTCAATTATTTTAAATGGAAAGTAGCCCCAAATTAAACTGTGAGCATCTAATAAAAGCAATTCAGGTACCTCAAAAACTTCCCATTGCAGCTCTAAGGGATCTAAATCTAGTGAAGCGCTTAAATGCAAACACTGAACAAACTCCTTCGAAGGTAATTTAAGCGAAAGCACTTGAGATGTATCTCCAAAAGATTTTAAAAATGAGGTTTCAATATCGACTCTTTTTAGAGAATTTTCATAAAAACACCCTGCCGCATCCTCTCCTACTTGTCCGACAATTTGAAAACAGAAACCTGTTTGCGCAAGTTCTATTGCCGCTTGAATTAAGACACCACCAACTGAAAACAAAGGAGGCATCGAAACTTGTGAAATAAGATGTTCTTGAAAAAAAGGCTCCATTACATGCTTAGCGGAGCCATCTAAAAAACATTTCTTAATAAAGGAGTCTGAAACCTCAAGTATTTTTTCAACATAGGGAAAAGCTAGAATAAGACCTTGAGGAGAGCCTTTAGCTGCGAGCATTATTTATCCTTATTTTGAATCATCTTTTTCACAGCTGAATGGTGAGCATAAAAATAATCAAAGGCGGAATAAACAGTGTAGAGGGCAGCTAAGCTAATAATATAAATGCTAATCAGCCTTAAATCTTCCACTTTTAGATATCCCAAGCTAAAAGGAATCAAGAGTAAAACAACAATATAAATAGCCACAGCTTGAATAATTGCTTTAATTTTTCCACTTGGCCTTGCAGCTAGTGCTATCCCTTTTAAAGCGCAGATAGTACGAAGAGTACTAATCATTAAATCACGATAAAGAAAAATGAAAACAAGTAAAAGAGGAAGAGCAATAGCCCCTTGAGTAAAGGCTAGTAAACATGAAATTCTAGAAATACTATCTGCCATAGGATCTACAATTTTACCAAAATCGCTCACTTGATGATATTTTCGAGCAAAGTATCCATCAAAAGCATCTGTGAGTTCAGAAAAAGTCAAGATGCCGAGTAAAATATACGGAAGAGCTATGAAGGAAATTCCAACATGACCATGCCAAAGATAAAACACCAAAAAAAGAGGACTGAGAATAATCCGAATGAATGTGAGCGTGTTGGCAATAGTCAATTTTAGGTCCTAATTTAACTTTGGAGGTAAATGTGTATCAAATCATGGTTTTAAATTTCAAGAAAAGTTGAAAAAAGTTACAAAGACATTTCAAATTACCACCTAAAAATAAAGCTTATGAAAATAGATTCATTCTCTCAAAAAAAAGATCTCTTCATTTTCCCTCTTATAGCGTCTCTCTTTTGGGTATCGAGTTTAAGCTTATTAAAGTTTTTAACCTTAAAAACAGCTTTTATCCCTCTCTTATTTTTTTGGTTTGCTCTACGCCTAATAATTAATGGTTTCAAAATATATCAAAAACCTCTTTCTTCTCTTCGAACTCCCCTGCTTTCCCTACATATTCGCCTTGGGTTTATTTCATGCGCACTCTACGCGTGTCTTTTAGGTGCTCTTAGCGCTATTCCACTTATGACAGCTAATGCTATTTATCTTACTTTTCCTCTTTTCATTCCTTGGATCTTAAGATTATGGATAGGAAAAAAATCTCCCCCTTACTGGATTCTTTTTATTCTCATCGCTTTAGTTGGAACTTTCGCCTCATTTAATCAAAAATTTGGCCTATCAAACCTAGGAGTCTTTTTAGCTCTATGCTCCGCTCTCCTTCAGGGACTGCGACAACTGGGGCAAAAAAGGCTACTTGCAAGTGAGCCCCCTTTTCGCATCTGGTTTTACCAATCCCTCACACCTCTTTTATTATCAAGCATCTTATTAGTAGACTCTTGGAAACCTATTAAGATTCCTTTTCTTATACTAACCGCATTAGCAGCTCTGTTCTATGAAGGATCTTCACAGCTTATGAAGTACAAAAAACGATCTCTTTCTATCCAAGGACCCCTCTTTACGACTTCTATCTTTACAGCTCTCTTAGCAGATCTCTTAATTTTCGGATCTCCGCCCCCTTTTATCCCCATTTTATGCGCCCTTTTAATCTATTTTTCTCTTTTTATAGCTTTTTTTCAAAAAAATATTTTACCTAATCCACTCTTTGAACTATGAGGACATTAAGGCACCAATGATTTTGGAAAGGGGGAATCATGAAAAACATATTTACCGATCATCCGCATAGTATTGGAGAAACGTACTTTAAACATGCACTAGAAGCTTTATTTATTTCAGCGAGAATGACTTATACTTCAATAGCCATGCTCATCCACGCTGTACTTCCTTTTCTATTCGTAAAAACTGCCAGAAAAACAGTTTACTATTTTTACGATCGTTTTCAAAAAAGACTCACTCCTCTAGTCGAAAAAACAAGTTTAGAAGAAACTGAAGCCCTTTTAGAAACTCCTGAAGTAGAATAACTAGAAATTCGACTCCTTATTCTTTACCTACTGTTATTCAAATAGGACTCTATTCTATTTTTATTAGTTATAGAGCCGCACTTCATTAAAAAAGATTCTCTACATGCCTAATTTCGGTTTTTTTTCACCCAATATATATTAGCTTAGAACAATCTAATTTATATTGACTAATTAGAGTTAATACAATAAAATACTCTCCTTTTTTAATAAAACGAAATCCTTGACATGCTCAAACTTCCTGAATTTACGACAGATCCCAAAACATATCTTAGTGCCAAGAAAGAATTTCAGGGCCCACTATGTTCCTTTAAGGCTCGTTGTCCACTGAATTCTTCAGTGCATCATCATCATAAATTTGAAGAAAGTCTTATTCATGAGATTATGACTCTACCTCATACTCAAACGAAAAAATTTACTGAACATATAGAAGAGAATTGCCTTTCTATCAAAAATATAATAACACATTACAAGAAGGATCGCGATTTTTCAAAGATGAAAGAAAAATCGAACGACCTAAATACTTACTATGAATTAGTTGAAACTTTAATAAAAGAATTCAACCCTGATCTTAATAGCTCACATACAATAGACGATAAAGAAACTTCAATTATTACTGAAATTTCAAGTGATTATAAAGGAGACCAATCAACTTATTTTAAAATAGTTGATTTACTAACCAGTAATAAAGCAGATATAAACAAGACTAATTCAATTAGACAAACAGCTCTTCATCAAGTAACTCACAACTGGGGTACCAATAAAGAGGTGAATTATTTACTTGAGCTCAATGCTGATCCTAACATCGCAGATTTCCTAGAAACCACTCCTCTTGACAATGCCCTAGCAAAACAAGATTCTGAAATGGTGAACACTCTACTTAAATTCAACGCCGAACCGGGGACCTCTTCTATACCGGGGACCTCTTCTATAAAGGAGTCAAAGAAAAAAAATGCGGAACGTCTTACTAAGATTGTACATAGCGGCACATCTGAAGAACTAGAAACGCTACTTAAATCCAATGTCGATCCGAACTACAAAACTACATATGGCTACTCCCCTCTTCATCACGCTGCCATACGAGGAAATCCTAAGGGCATACAACTTTTACTCAATGCGAATGCCGATCCAGAAGCTACATACATGAGTGAAGTAACTCCTTATGACCTAGTTCAGGTTTATGGAGATGAAAAGGCTAAAAATTTGATACCTAAACCAACCAAAACAAAAACCATACTTCCAAAAAAGATAAGAAATATTGATGAAAATCTTCCAACACAAGCAGAAGACATTAATAAATTGAGAGAAGTAGAGGATACATGTCTAGAGCCTTTCTGCGAGAAGGTTCATACATATCAACGAAATGTTTTTCACGACATCCTTTATCTAGCAAATCAGGAAAATCCTCCTAGTGAAAAAATAATCTATAATTCAATCAAATCTCTAATTAAGAATAAAGCTGATGTAAATACAGCCTTAGAGTCTAAAGACTCGAATAAATTCCATCCCCTTTTTCTAGCAACACACATTTCGATGAGAAATAAGCCATTATCCACACGATTAGTTAAACTCTTGCTTGCTAATAATGCTGATATGAACAAAGGCCCTGGATCCGAGCTCGTTGAAGTTGCTACCACACATGAAAACAGCGAACTTTTAGAATTGCTCCTTAAAAACGACCCCCGTTTAATAAACACAACTGATAAAGACAGCAACACTCTTCTTCAACTGTCTACTCTTAACAAAAAGAGTGAGACTCTAAAAGTCCTTCTTAGCAATAAGCCCTATTTAGAGCGTCCAAAGCCAGATGGCAGAACCCCTCTTCATTTAACAGCTAAGGTGGGAACAGCTGCAAACCTAAAACTTCTGCTTGAAGCTAAAGCCAGCCCAATAGCTATAGATAAAGACCTAATGACTCCCCTTCACTACGCTGCTCGACGAGGAACACATTTAGGCGTACAACTTTTACTCAATGCGAATGCCGATCCAGAAGCCAAAGATATAAATGGAACAACCCCTTTTCAACTAGCTAATAGACATGGAACTGAAGAGACCCAAGCCCTTATGAAGAGCTTCAAAAAAAATCCTAACTCCTTGTCTTTTGGAAAGATAACAAGAACTTTTGTTTCTTATTCTTTATTTGCTTTAGCTGTCTCTTTAGCATATCAATCCTACTTCTTGGGCGATGATACAGACACGCAATGCTCTGAGTATCCTCCCGAAAGTGATTTACTAAGAGGGTGGTTTGGTGGAACCCTAGGCACATCTTATGAAGATTGTATTTCAAATTTAAATTAAAGCTCTAGTCTTGAAACTATTATGATTTTCTGAACCACCTGGCTAAAAAGCTAAGCGTTTTATTGATTTGATCGAATCAAGAGCCCATTCATTTAATAAAATGAGCCCTATCTAGATTTTCTTAAAAAAAAATCTTTTAAACCTCTCTTTCAACGACGGCTTCTTTGGCCTCTATTTTTTCTGACAACGAACCCTCTTTAACCTGTCCTAGGAAAGTCGGTAGATCCAGGCCTGCCATTGAAGCTACATCATGCAGCGCTGGAAGAGATTTTACCATACCACTTACAAAGTTAGAGGTAGTCGTTTTTCCATTTGAGTTTTCTTGCCCACCATCCCAAACTGTAATTTTGTCAATTTTTAAATTTTTAATTGCTTCAGCTTGCAATGAAACCAATTTTTCAAGCTTTTCAACAAGAAGCATCGTTGATGCTTTTTCTGCGCTATTACCACAAGCTGTTACAAGATCTTGGTAACCTTGAGATTTAGCTTTCAACACATCTGAAATACCTCGAGCTTCTGCTTGTTTCAAGTTAACAATCGCTTCAGCTTCCCCTTTGGAGTGCAGCACTTCTTGTTGAGCTTTTGCTTGTGCATCAATTTCAATTTTTCTTTTTTCAATTTCTTTCGGAAGAACTTCTTCTACTTCAAGCCTTTTTTGTTCAGCAACACTTCTTGAAGCTTGAATTTCAATCTGTGCTTTTTGCTTTGCAATCTCACTAATTTGGTGAGCTTGAGCTTCTTTTTCAGCGAGTGCTGAATTCGCCATAGCCACTTGAGCTTTAGCTAGGTTTTCACCTTCAACACCTTGTGCTTGAAACGTAGTTACTTGAATTTGTCTTTCTTTGTCCGCTGATGCTTTCCCAATTTCACCTTGTTTCTCTTGCTCTGCCACATCAATTTTAGCCTGATTTACTGCACGAGCAATCGCTTTTTTACCAATGCTCTCAATATAATCGGACTCATCTGTAATATCAGTAATATTTACATTAATTAAAGTTAAGCCAATTTTGTGAAGTTCAGGTTCAATATTATTTTTAATAGAATCTAAAAAGCGCTCTCTATCTTGGTTTATCTCTTCAATACGCAGAGAAGCCACAGTTAATCTTAGTTGCCCTAAAATAATTTCTGTAGCCATTGACTCAATCTCTTGATTTTTCAGAGTCAGTATACGAACAGCGGCGTGATTCATTACTTCTCTATCCGTTCCTATTGCAACGGTAAAAGTACTTGGCACATTAATTCGAATGTTTTGCTGAGAAAGAGCCCCTTTTAAAGGAATATGTATCGTTCTAGGTGTTAAGTCAAGATAAGCACTGTCTTGAATAAGAGGCCAAACGAAAGTTCCTCCGCCATGATAACATTGGACTGTTTTTTCATTAGCAATACGTCCAAAAACGACTAAAACTTTATTTGAGGGACATCTTTTATAAATTCTAGCTAAAAAAAGAATCACTGAAAATAAAGAGACGATAAAAATAACGACTCCCATTGATGCATAATTTGTCATAAAAATTTTCCTATTTTACACGTCTCACTATAACGGTTTTGTTGTCTATAATTTTAATAATTTCTACAGATTGAAAAGAAGGTATCTCTCGGTTGTCAATAGAGACCGCGTCCAGCTCTCGACAGAAATCGTCAATAATAACTTGGACGACACCTCTTTTGTTCTCTCGTATAGCCTGATACACTTTAGCTTGTTTGCCAACACTATTTTGAATATTAAAGATGGTTCCTCTGCTCATCATTTTCTTAGCGCTTTTAAATAAATATCGTGTCGATACTAAAAAAGCGATTCCACAAACAACCCCTATAAGAATAGAGGTAAAGGAAGAAAAAGCAAATTGTCTAGCTCCTGCAAGTCCTCCCCATCCAAACATCATCAAAAATCCAAAAATAGTATTCAAAGAAAAAAATTGAAAAGCATGGTCACTTCCATGGTCTGAGATTCCATCTAAGGAGTCTGAGTCTACAGCACCTAAAAGACTGAGTAGAAACAACAACAAATAGACAGCACTACCCGTCCAGGCGCATATTGAAAAAACGGACGTGAAATCAAAAAACTGAAAATTCACAAATACCCCCCTGCTTTACCACGAGGATTTTAGCTATGAAATTCAATCTTGTCAAGCTAGAATAGGTATTGTTGCGGAAACCTTAACACCTAAAAAACTTGCTGTATTTTCAAAACATAACCTATTCTTTTCGTAATTTTACATCTTCGATCTAAGGAAATAGCTATGACAACATTTGAGACTAGAGTGAAAGCTTTTACAAACTTTTATTCGAGGGCAGCTCAGGAATATGAACCTTCTTGTGCCGAAGATATTTCCAAGAAAGAATTTCAAACACTTGCTGCCTATGCATCTCGCCTGACTGAACATGCCCTTAGTGATCAACCGTTGACAAAGCTTACAGCTGAGAGTTTAGACGACATTAAAGCCCCTTTTGACAAAACCTTTCAATTATTAAAAGATCCCTTCAGATCTAGAAAAAAAGATCTAGAGCAAATTATTTATGAAATTTATGGAACCACTCTTGTTATCGAGGACAAAAAGAAAGATCCTCTTAACAATAAAGGACCTTTTTGCAACAACTGCAAGATATTCGACGTGCAAGCTGAGCGTTTACGAGAATCTCTTTTAGTCGACAATAATGGCAATCCCTCAAAATACATGCCTATCAGAAAGCTTCTTTCAGATAAAGAAAGCCTCTACTCACTTGTTGCTCTTAGATATCTAATAGAGCAAAGAGAGGACAGCGAAGCCACTGAAACTTTAATTGCTGCTAGTTCCTCAGGCAACCTGGCCGCTATAGAGCTAGCTCTTAAAATGAACGCTGATATTAATGGAACTACTTCTAATCAAAAGCTTCCTCCCTTAGCTACCGCTGCCCAATCACAATCCTTAGCTGCAATTGAAAGACTCTTGCAAGTAGATGAAATTGATGTTAACTTAAACTTTCCTCTTTGCCGAGCCACAGCAAATATTGATCCCTGCCCTAAAACAATAAAGTTATTAGCCCAAGATTCGAGAACCAAGTTGGAGCTCCAATACAAGAGAAATCCTTTGACTTCCGAAATCAAAGAAACCGCTCTCTCGTTTGCCACACACCCCTTTATTAAAGATAAAACAATCGATCCAACAGAATCTCTGCGCGTTCTCATAGATCTTGATCGTATAGATCTGAATATGACTAATTCTGATGGAAGCACAGCGCTTCTAAAAGCCATACATCAGAACAATCCCGAAGCTGCGGAGCTTTTATGCAAAGCGAAGTCCTTTAATGTAAATTTAGCTGATCATGGAGGAATCTCTCCCTTATTCTTAGCTCTTCATCATGACAGCAGTAAATTCCTAGGCTATCTTGTCAGTAGAGAGGACTTAGATATCAATAGACTGGATCTCGATCGACATTTTCACTTTTCGGATGACATTAGATCCAAAAAGTCTGCTTTAATGCTGGCTATTGAAATGCGTAAAGAAGAACATGCTCACTTTATTCTTTCTCATCCAAAATTAGATGTAAACTATCGAACAGAAGAGAAGTCGACTTTAGATTTTGCAGATAGCAGACCTAAGACATCTGAGTTAATACAGCAACACCCAAATTTCAAAAGTATTTAGCTTTACTTACTCTTTGAGTTGTATTAGGATATTTTCATGTTAATATTAGCTTCATCTTCCCCAAGACGAAAAGAAATTTTAGATTTCTTTTCTATTCCATACAAGCAAGCCAACCCTCCGTTTGATGAGGATACTTTACAATTTCAGGGAGATCCTAAAGCGCTTGTCAAAGATCTTTCGAAAGGGAAAGCGCTTAGCTTAGTCAAAAGATTTCCAAAAGATATTATCTTAGCTGCAGACACACTCGTTTATTATGAAGGAAGCATTTTAGGTAAGCCTAAAAGCGTTGAAGACGCTATTAAAATGCTAGAGATGCTTCAAGGTAAATGGCACCAGGTTTTTACTGGAATCACTGTTTTAAATCCGAGCCATCAAATTACAGATGTAGAAGAGAGCCGCATTTTATTTAAAGATTGCTCTGAATCTGAAATTAAAAAATATGTCTCTAGTATCCACTGTTTAGATAAAGCCGGTTCCTACGCTATACAAGGAGCTGGAAATATCCTAATTGAGAAAATGGAGGGGTGCTTTTATAACACTTGCGGATTACCTATAAATGCGTTAGAAAGGTCTTTAAAAGTTTTAGGCCTCAGTTTATGGAATTATCTAAAGTCACCTTAATTGCTCTAGCTAGCTGCGCATTATGTACAAGTTGCGCGCTCAAACAACAAGAAATGAGTGAAGCTGATAGTAGACTGCTTCAAAAAAGTCTTGAAACCTCGATGACTCCCACTTCTCTTGAGACAGA
Source organism: Chlamydiota bacterium (assembly GCA_022601335.1). Classification (GTDB taxonomy): domain Bacteria; phylum Chlamydiota; class Chlamydiia; order Chlamydiales; family JAAZZY01; genus JAJACV01. The sequence goes on from JAJACV010000025.1 coordinate 34,162, forward strand.
AGATACTCTTTCATTTTACTCAGCACTCCCACGTAGTACAAAAGAAGCTTTAACGTCTTATAACCAAATGTACCAATACGGCGGTATGCATGATTACGATTATCTGCAAAAACTTGGCATCCGTTTTCTAGAAGAATCGTTAAGTGAATTCGACCCAGAATCGCAGCTACTAAGTATTTATGGAGCCTCCATTGCCAAAAACAACAAACTTCTTCCTATTTTAGAAAAAGCCCTTTCAAGTGAGCATCCTCAAGTGCAGATAGCCGCTATACGCGCTTTATCTGACTATCACGACGATGACGCAGATCGCATCCTTGTCAAAGGGATGCAGTCTAATTACCTCGAAGTTTGTTTTGAAACAGCTTTTGTGCTCGCCCTCAATAAACATCCTGAGGCGATGGGCTATATCGAATCTCTTATGAATAAAGTTCCGGACCCATTTCATTATTTATTTCCCACTCTTTATGCTATTTTAGACACGCCTCAGTCATCAAAGTCGTTAAAGAAGTTTTTCCAAAGCCCTGACCAAACTGTGCGCGTCGAAGCTATTTTATCTGCGGCTCGAGTCAGCCGCTATGATTTACTCCCTTCTATCCGATCTTTATCTCTACACCATGAAATAGCTGAGCAAGAAGCGTGCGCTTTTACTTTAGGACACCTACAGGATGAAGCTTCCGTATCAACCCTTGAAGAACTCATGAAAAGCCCTTCCGAGTACGTAGCGCTCTCGGCTATGCTTGCTCTTTATAAGCTAGGAAGATCTGAAGTTATTTCTGACATAGAATCCCTAGCCACACAAGGCAACATTTTTGCTATTCAAATCCTTCGAGATTGCCACTGCGACGAAAAAATTCTAGAAGCTTTGGCCTATCACCCACAAGAACAAGTACGACTCAATGCGGGACTCGCTCTTCTAAAAAAGAAAAACCCACTATGCTTAACTGAAGTGCGTCAAATTTTAGTTCCCAATCAATCTCAACTATTTGTCGTTCCCGCTCAATCTCCTGGTAAAGCGCTGGCTGCAAAAAAATGGACTTTAGCCTCTCCGAGTACATTGCGATCCAACCCTTTTATTAAAGAAATTTCCAACCAAGTAAGACGAGAAATTTTAACAGAGTGTTTAGAACTACCTGAAAGCCTGTTCTTAACCTTAGCTTCTGAAATTGTAGACTCTGGAGACAATGATTTAATTCCAGATGTCATAGCCCTGGTACAATCTTTAAAAACCTCCAATGCCATTGCTCTTTTAAAAGAGTGGCAAAGAAAGGTCGGTCATCCGTATGTCAGAGCATGGAGCAACTTAGCTCTTTTCAATTTAGATCAAAACGGTCCTTGGAAGGAAAACATTATCTCTTGGGTTAAAAAACAAAAATATCACCCTATGATACGCCTCAAGCCTATTGTCCCTTGGAGTAAAAAATCTTCGTCTTCAAAGTTTGAACTTACAGCAGAAGAAAAATCTCAATTACTTATTCAATCCTACTTAGCAATAGCCCTTCGACAAGAAGAGGGTGGCATTGAGATGATTCTTTCCCATTTAGATGCCCAAAACTCTAAAAACAAGTATGCGCTTGCAGGGATTCTTATCAAAGCAACCGAGTAAACTCTTAACTATTCATTTACTCATTGTTTTGCTAAACTCCGTGGAAAATTTCATGCGAGATTAAATTAATTAGCGTGCGTTGTTTCTGTTTTGCATTTCTCCTTATTTTGTTACCTCTAAGCCTTTTTGCAGAAGAGTCTTCGGATGTGCATGTCGATCTACAGTCCCCTATGTATGAAGACGGCGTTCTAACAACTGATAATGGCGGAGTTATTGAAGGTCCGAATATCCGCATTCAAGCGAAGAAAATTACCTATGTAAAAAGAGATGACCAGTGGACAGTTCGAGCACAAGAAGACCTCATCGTTCATTATCAAGGATATTGTTTTACTGGCAATGAAGCAGAGTACGATTTTTTAAATAAAAAGGGGCTTATAGATGAGGGAAGAACTCAAATAGGCAGTTGGTACCTAGGCGGTCATACGATATTTCTAGAACCGAGAGGAAATTACAGATTCAAGGGACTCTACCTCACAACTTGTGAAAGGGAAAAAAGCCTGTGGCAACTCCATGTTCAAGAAGGCACTATTGAGGAAGGTAATTTACTAAAGGCTAAAAACCTACAAGTAAAAGTGTTTCAACTACCTATCTTTTGGTTTCCCTATTTCTGGGCCAATTTATCTACTCTCCAAGACCTTATTGCAAAATATGAGTTTATAACAGGTGGAACAACAGGCGAGCGATTGGGAATGCGTTATCAAATTTACTCGTGGAGAAATACACGCGTTTTTCTACAAGCGGACTATTGGTTTACGCGCGGCCCTACCACATCACTGCAATTCGACTATGAAAATGCAAAAAATTTCACCACCTTTAAAGGAAATAATTTCATAGCTTTTGATTACCATGGAGCTCACCCTTATGGAATTTTTAGAAATCGCTTCGTAGGAGAATTTCAAGCTAAATTATTTGATCAACTTGAAATCGAAGGAGCTTACGACAAACTCAGTGATAGCAATGTTCTAGAGACTTATTTTAATCGCGATTATTTCCTTCAAATAGAGCGCAGAACCAGGCTCCAGATGCGCCTTCAAAAAGACCAGTGGATCGGATTTTTAAGAACAGAGGCACGGATTAACCCTTTTGATGTAGTGAGTCAAGAACTCCCCTATTTTCAATTTGATCTTAAACCGTTCACTTTATTCTCAACGCCTCTAGTCGCTGACCTTTCATTTAACGCCGGCTATCTTGATTACGTATACGGCAACATTATTGTAAATTCTCCTCACAACTTTAGATCCCCTCGAGTTGAGATCTACCCGAGGCTTTACCTCCCCTTTCATCTAGGGCCTATCTCTATTACACCTAGAGCAGAATATATAGGAATTGGGTACGGACAAAGTCTCGTTGGACATGCCGTCTGGAGTTCTTTGGGAGAATTAGGCGCCCTCGCCAATATATCCGCCTCAAAAAAAATATCCCCATCGCTCAAACATATTGTTGAGCCTTATACAGAATATACTTACTACTCCAAACCAACCATTCCATTTGAAAACCACTACCTTTTTAATTTCAGAGATTCCTATGTGAAAATCAATCAATTAAAATGGGGCCTTAGAAATTCTCTCTACTACAAACTCTCTGAACAGATTTACACACCTTTATTTTTAGATATTTACACCTATGGTTTTTTCAATAATACGACTATAGGCGCCTTTGTCCCTAAATTATATTTAGAACTCTCTTCAAAGTGGCCTAGTTTATATGTAGAAATGTGGGGAGGATATAACTTTCAACACAACGTCATAGATTCAGCAAATGCAAAATTAGCTTATACCTTTAATGAAGATTTAGCCTGTAGTTTTTCATTTAGACATAGAAGCCGCTATGATTACAAGAAAGCTGACCACGACAACTATTTTTTAGATGTTTTTCGATCTCAAGCAGATTTGCTCGCGTCCCCTCTGTCTGATAGACGTGACATTTTTCTTACTTCTGTCTATTGGAAACCTTTAAAGAAGCTCATTTTAGAGTTCAAATCAAGAACGGGGTGGCACCGAGTTGAAGCCCCTTTTTATAACGAACTTTTTTTCACGGTGACCGTTCTCTTGCCATGCAACTGGAGATTCATATTTAACCCCCGCAGAACAGTCGTTGAGGGTTGGCGCTGGGATTTCAGATTTGAGCTAGGTGAAGCCCCTCCTAAAGAGGCTTCAGCGCCCTTTGTTTTTTGGTAAGAGAAAAACTATTTCTTCTTACGCGGCTTTTCAGCATCTTCCATTAATTTTCTTTTGAAAATCGCATCAATAGAGAGCATTCCTGGTCCAAAAAAGAGGACGACTAATGATGCAAACAGGAAAGAAAAAGGTGGAGCAGAGAAGAAATAAGCCGGATCTCTGAAAAAGCTGTAGAATTGAGCCGGGTGGGCTACGATATAAGCCGCAAACATAATGACCGCTGTACAAGCAGCTCCTATTCTAGAGAGAAATCCAAAAAATATTAAAATCCCTCCTATTAACTCTACAAGTGTGACAAGATAAGCCACTGTTGTAGAAACACCTAATTGATTCATAAAATCTATAAAAGGAGCCATATCTGTAATTTTATAGAATCCGCCTATAAAAAAAAGAAATCCCCAGTAGACTCTAACAATTAATAAAAGTATTGATTGAAACGCATTTGTGGTATAGTACCAACATTTGAAAAAATTGCTATCCATAAAAACCTTTAAATTTTTATATTACCTCAATACTTGTCCTTATAGGAACAGAAGCATTTATGAATACCCTTTTTTTTAAATATCTTTTAAACTTTAATTAACCTATTTACACCAAGCTGTCTATGCCCGAATCATCTACACCCTTTCAAAACCCGCTTTCAGAAGGTTCTAGAAGCTCAAACCCTATTGATCCCTGTATTCTAGTTATTTTTGGCGTAACAGGTGATTTAGCCGCTAGAAAGTTAATGCCTGCTCTTTATAATCTCGCTAAAGAAGGGCAACTACCCATGCACTTCTCCTGCGTCGGCTTCGCAAGGCGTGAGAAAACGGATGAAGGATTTAGACAAGAGATGCGCACAGCGGTAGAAAAACACTCTCGCTCACAACCTCTTGATGAATCTGTCTGGAAGAACTTTGAGAGCAAACTTTTTTACCACCATTCAGAATTTGACAACGACGAGGGGTATGCAGCACTAGAAAAATCGCTTGCTTCCTTAGATGAAAAGTTTAAGACTCTTGGAAATCGAATTTATTACCTAGCGACTCAGCCGAGCTTTTTTACAGGTATTATTGAAAAATTATCCAAGTACAAATTGATTTACCCTTACTCTGATGATCAAAAACCTTGGTCTCGAGTCATTATAGAAAAACCTTTTGGTCATGACTATCAATCGGCCCTAGCACTTCAAGATCATATTTCTAAATTCCTAAGTGAGAAGCAAATTTATCGTATTGATCACTATTTAGGAAAGGAAACGGCTCAAAACATCTTAACCTTTAGATTTTCTAATCTTATTTTTGAAGCGATTCTCAACCACCGCTATGTAGACCATGTCCAAATAACAGCTTCTGAAGACATAGGCATAGGAACTCGAGGACGTTTTTGGGAAGAAACGGGCCTCTTAAGAGATATGATACAAAGTCATTTGATCCAATTAATGTCTCTTATTGCTATGGAGCCCCCTGTTAACTCAAAGGCTGATTCCATTCGAAGTGAAAAAGTTAAGGTACTTGAGGCCATTCGAGAAATTCCACTAGATAAGATCGACGAACATGTCATTCGAGGTCAATATGAAAAAGGATTTGTAAGGGGTGAAGAAGTCAAAGGATATCATGAAGAAGATCTAGTCGATCCTAATTCCAATAGAGAAACCTTTGTAGCCATGCAGCTTTTCGTCGATAATTGGCGCTGGGCAAACGTCCCTTTCTACCTTAGAAGTGGCAAAAGGCTCCCTAAGAAATGTACCGAAATTGCGATTGTATTTCACCGTGTTCCTGATATTTTGCATGCACATAAAAATGCCAATTACGACCAAAATGTTTTATCTATTAGAATTCAACCCAATGAAGGCATTTCCCTCAACATGAACTGCAAGGTTCCTGGAATTTCCACACCGGTTCAACCAGTCAAAATGGACTTCAAGTACGACACGTATTTTGGACTCACACCTCCTGAAGCTTATGAAAGATTAATTTGTGATGCTGTTTCAGGTGACCCAACTCTCTTTGCTAGGGAAGACGAGGTTCTAACTTCATGGAAACTAGTCTCCCCTATTTTAGAGTACTGGGAAAAACAAAGTTCTAATACTCCCCCAAACTACTCGGCTGGGAGTTGGGGACCCAAGGAAGCTGATGAACTGCTTTTAAAATCAAATCGATCATGGAGACTGATCTAATAAGATAACTAGATCTGTTAGAAGAAACTCATAAAGAAAACAAGCAACAAAGAGCCTGTTTATTCAACAAATCCAGATAAGCTACCGTTACTTTAAATCTATTCATATCTACTTATTCAATATTATGAATAGCACGCAGGCCTAACAGCTCTTCCTACGTATTCGCCAGAAGGAATTCCACCTCCAACTATCGAGAGTTTTTGACTATCCTTTGAGGATCTTGTTGCCCGATAGAGCATGACATATGCAGCTCTCTCTTTCAAAAACGAAAAAGGTTTTTTACAAACAATCTTAAACGGAGCTTTGCGTTGAAATTATTCAGGAAATTGAAGACTCTCCAGAGGGAATACAATCAGTAGAAATTACACAACGCAAAATAAAAACTTTAAATATTCTTTAGAATCCATGGATTCAAGGATCAAATTTGAAATTAAAGATGAAAAAAAACCGAATAATCTATACACTACTTTCCTAATGCTCCCAAAGTGGGAGCACTCCCTAGCACGGGAAATTTGCTATCAAGAAACAAGCAAACATTATTATAATACTCTTGCGACTCTATCACGCATTCAAGGACTTATATGAGCTTAGATGACATTCAAAAAAACATTCACTCTTTTGATGAGAGAAGAGACCTCGCACTAGCTGGAGATTACGAAGAAACGCTTTCCTTCTGCGTTGATTATTTTCTTCAAAAAGCAAACGAAGCTATTGCTAAAAAAGGTTTCTTCACAATAGCTCTTTCTGGGGGAAACACACCTAAAGCCATACTAAAGAAACTGACTCAGCCTGAACACGTCTCTAAAGTGGACTGGGACAAGATTTATTTTTTCTTTGGAGATGAGCGAAGCGTTCCACCTGATCATAATGACAGCAATTATAAGATGGTAATGGACACAGCCCTTACTTTGTTAGATGTTCCACCGGAAAACATTCACAGAATGGTTGCTGAAATAGACGGAGATACAAACGCAGAGCTGTATGAAAAACTCATTCGTGAAAAAGTTCCTGAAGGTCGTTTTGACTTAATTACTTTAGGAATGGGCGACGACGGCCATACAGCTTCCCTGTTCCCCAAAACACAAGCTCTGACTATTGAAGACAAATGGGTTGTTTTAAATGAGGTTCCTCAAAAAGAAACCTCACGGATGACCTTTACCTACCCTCTGATCAATCAAGCTCACAACATTTGCTTCTTTGTCCTTGGAAAAGGAAAAGAAGACAGAGTCGCCTCTGTTTTACAAGGTGAATATCAACCTCTTCTCTATCCCTCTCAAAAAATAGGCACTTCACAAACTCACGCTCTTTGGATCTTAGATCAAGACGCCGCAACCCAATTGAAACTATAGTGCTTGTACTCGGTATTGAATCTACTTGTGATGAAACAGCTGTTGCTCTTGTTGAATCGGGCAAAACTATTTTATCCAATATTATCTATTCTCAAAGTGAAGAGCATGAGAAATATGGTGGAGTTGTTCCTGAACTTGCAAGTAGAAAACACTTAGATGTCATCATCCCCGTTCTAAAAGAAGCTTTAGAGAAAGCAAATAAGACTTTGGATGATATTGACTTAGTCGCTGCTGCTAGAGGACCCGGCTTAATGGGGGCTCTTTTAATAGGTTTAAATGTAGCAAAAAGTTTAAGTCTGGCTCTAAATAAACCCTTTGTCGGCGTAAATCATTCTGAGGCTCACCTCTACGCTTCAATGATGCCCAATGCTCCAGAAAAATTCCCCTGTCTCGGAGTACTTCTATCAGGAGGCCACACTGCGTTGGTCCATATTGATGAAAAACGTAGATACCGCATACTCGGGACAACTGTTGATGATGCTATTGGCGAAGCTTTTGATAAAGTAGCATCCCTTCTAGGCTATCCCTACCCAGGGGGACCTTTTGTTGAAAATCTTGCTTTAGATGGAGATCCTTACAAATACTCTTTTAATGCAGGTCAGGTTAAAAAAAATCCTTTAGATTTTTCTTTTAGCGGCCTCAAAACAAATGTACTCTACACAATTAAAGGTCAAAACAACAACAAGGCCAGAGATCCTTTGAGTGAGCAAGAAAAACACGATATTGCAGCATCTTTCCAAAGAGCCGCTTTTTCTGATGTTGTCAATAAAACTTTATTAGCTTTAGACAAGACTCCCTATAACGCTTTAATTTTAGGAGGAGGCGTTACATCCAGCAGAACACTTAAAAAAATGTTTTCAGAAGCGCTCCCCGACCTCCCTCAGTTTTGGCCAACAAAAGCCCTAGCTACTGACAACGCTGCCATGATTGCTGGACTCGCTTTCCACCAGTTTAAAAACGAAGCTGATTCCCTCCATTTAAAAGCTTCTCCACGAATTCCTCATTTAATCTAAATTTGCTTGTAGAAAAATCTAACAATACCTTATAATGTCATTTTAAATTTATTATTGAGATTTGAAATGGCACGAGAAAATATAAAGTTAAAGAGTGAAGAAAGCTCTGAGTACTATTACACTACTAAGAACAAGACACAGACTCCTGAGAGACTTTCTATGAGAAAGTTCGACAAGAAACTTCGCAAGCATGTGATTTTCAAAGAGACTAAATAATTTTAGAGAACTGCCTCCTTTCAGCGCGCTTTGCGCGCGCATCAAACGCCTTTTCTTAGAAAGGGCGTTTGTTTTTAAAATGAGATTGACATGTTTGAACTGTCGTTAATCAAAAAATACCTTCACCCAAGATGGAAGCAGCTCTCTGTTTCTATTGTTTCTATTGTTTCAGTTTTAGTTATTGCTTTAGTTGTTTGGCTCATTTTAGTCTTTTTATCCGTTACAAATGGCATTGAGAAAAAGTGGACAGAAAAACTTGTTGCACTAAGCGCTCCGATGCAAATAACCCCCACAGATGCTTACTATCAATCCGACTACTATCAATTTGACGGTATTTCCTACTTAGCAGACTATTCTTATAAAACAATTGAGGAGAAGCAAACGTCTTCCCTTTCATACGACCCCTCTGTTGATGAAGAACCAAAAGGCAACTGGATACCTACTGAAGGAAAAGATTTAGTCAAAGAGGTTTTTGAATCTATCAGCTCCACAAAAGGACTTGGAAAGCTTTCAGCATGCGACTTTGAAGTCTCCGTCTCCAACGCACGCTTTCGCTTGCTGAGATCCTCTGACACGTGTGATCTTGGCCAGGGAGCCAATTCTCAAAGCTTTTTAAATCAAATAGCATACCTATCTTCTTTTGACTCCCAAAATGAGCGACTGCAAAATATCCTTCTAGAACCTTCAATGAAAGATTTAACAAATGTTTTCTCACTATTGGGATCTTCTGGTGAAAATATTCAACAAGATCAGCCAGAGAAAGACCCTCTTGTATCACACAAAGATTTTCAATCTCGCCTAAAAACTTTTTTGCAACATGTTGAAATAACACACCTAAGAGTCAGCGATAAAGGCTACCTTTTTCATAAGGATTTTTTTCCAAAAAAAGGGAAGTTGAAAGCCGTTTTAATTAATAATAACACACTAATTGTCCCTCAAAGTACACAACAACTTGCAGAACTAAAGAAAAGCTACGAGCTTTTAAACTTAAAAGCTGAAATAGCACAAATTGATTTAGGTCAAAATACGCTACTCGTTGATAGAACAAAAACGCCTCTTTCCTCTTATTATCTCTCTTTAAATCAGGATACCCAACTTCCAGCAAAACTTATTACCTCCTCGATAAAAAGCGCTATCTATCCAGGGCACTTAAAATTTTGCTTAGATGCTAAAATTCAAGGATTGAGCTTTACGGGAGAAATCCCCTTTCACAATTTAGAAATAGGAAATGTAAAAGTGAACCAAGACAGTGTCAAGCCCTCTCCATTTTGGGCTTATTGCACTCAATCAGATTCTAACAAAAAACTTTTTCTACCTCAAGATCCCCAAGCTGGAGAAGGTGTTCTCTTACCTAAAATGTTCAGGGATCAAGATGTTTTAATGGGTGATAGAGGTTATTTTTCTTATCAAACAAACACAGCATCTTCTCTTCAAGAAATGCGCATCCCTGTATTCGTCGCTGGCTTCTATGACCCAGGCCTCATACCGAATGCGGGTAAAATTATTCTAGCTCCCAAAAAAATCATCTCATCTATTAATGCTTCCATAAATGTAAAAGACTCTTTAATAGGTAATGGCATTAATGTCTGGTTCGACAACATTCATCAAGCTCATCAAGTCAAAGAAGCTCTTACGCAAGCTTTTAAAAAGCGAGGCATTGAGCCGTTCTGGGAAATTAAAACGTACCGTGAGTACGAGTTTTCAAAAGACTTTATAGAACAAGTATCGTCCGATAAAACAATCTTTTCTCTCATTGCCGTTTTGATTATTGTTGTGGCCTGCACAAATATTATCTCCATGCTTATTCTACTCGTAAACAATAAGAAAAGAGAAATCGGTATCTTAGAAGCTATGGGGGCTTCAAAAAGAAGCATTGCTGTTATTTTTGGCGGATGCGGCCTAGTCATAGGTCTACTTAGTAGCGCTCTCGGCACTATTGGCGCTTATTTTACTCTAAAAAACATTCACCATCTCATTAATTTTATAAGTAAACTACAAGGTCATCAAGCCTTCAATCCCGCTTTTTTTGGAGATACGCTTCCAACAGAACTTAACTTAGAAGCTTTTAAGTTTGTTTTTATAGCTACCCTTATCATGTCACTGCTAGCAGGACTCATTCCCGCTATAAAAGCAATGCGCTTAAATACAACTGATATCTTAAGGAGCGAGCGCTAATGCTAAAAGCCACACACCTTAAAAAATCTTTTTTTGCACCCACGCATTGTGACATTCTAAAAGACATTAATCTTGAAGTACACCCGTCTGAAACAGTTGCCATTATGGGCACTTCGGGAGTTGGGAAAAGCACTCTACTTCATATATTAGGAACTTTAGAGACATGTGATAGCGGATTATTAGAAATAGCTCACCAGCCTCTTCCCAAGAATCTCAGTAAGCTGCGTAATCGACATATAGGTTTTATCTTTCAGTCTTTTTTCCTTTTAGACCATTTAACTGTGCTAGAAAATATTCTTCTACCTGCTAAAATTGCTCGATTTTCTATTTCTACAAACTCAAAAGCTTACCAAAGAGCTCTTAATCTTTTAAAGAAGCTTCATCTAATGGATAGAAAAGACCATTTAGCAAAAACATTGTCAGGAGGTGAAAAACAACGCACTTGCATAGCTAGAGCACTTTCAAATAATCCCAATCTGATCTTTGCCGATGAGCCTACAGGAAACTTAGATCAAAAAACATCCAGAGATATTCAAAAACTACTTTTAAGTACTGTTAAAGAAGAAGGGAAATCTCTCATTCTTGCAACTCATGACGCGGACTTTGCCAAAAAGTGCGACAAAGTTTACCTACTTAAAGACGGAAAATTGTGGAATCTAGATCTTTCATTTAAGTAGAGCGCTCTTTTAACGCTATTGTTTCAAAGCAGAGCTCTAACGAATGCGGTTTACTATCAGGCAATTTTGGTATAATTTGCGCATACTCTTTAAAGTTTTCTCTAAGACGATCGGCAGCAATTTTTTGCAGATCAGACGCCGAAAGCTCCTTTAAATCTTCAAGACCCGAAATAACTGATGAAAACGACTGCTTAATTTCCTCATAAGCACTCCCCTGCAAGTCATCCGAAGTTAAGCTGTGTGTTTGATGAAACAAATCTTCCACATGCCCTTTAGCTCCGTACAAAGCTCCTATCACAAAGGAAAGTCTCCAAAACCGCTTTTGGTAATCGTCACCATAAAAATGAATGATTTTTTCTCGAGCAATTTCTTTTTTTTCTAGAGCTTTAATACAAGCTGCAGCTGTGACAGAGCTTAGCATAGCTGATGTCATCCCTGTCGATAAAAGAGGATCTATAAAAACCGCTGCATCCCCCGCTAAAAAATAATTATCCCCGGCCCATTTAGTGGTGCGGTAACTCCAGTCTTGCGTTTGTTGAACACTTGATACTAAGTAAGCTTTTTCAAGAAGAGACATAAATATTTGAGATTGTTCCAGCGATTCTTTATACAATACTTTTTTATCTTTCTTTTTTTTCTCTTCATTATAAAATTTTTGAGAAAGAACAACTCCTACACTAAATGTTTTGTCATGAAGAGGAATACCCCAAATCCAGCCATTTGGAATAGAGCTTAGAACAATAGGATTTTCAAGATCTTTGGTATAACCTTGTATTCCATGAAAGTCTTTTAAAGTGTGTGAAGGTTTTGCTTTTAACCAGTAACCCCAAAGGGCTACATTTTGAAAGGCATTTAAAGGTTTTTGAGAATCTAAATAACGCCTCGCTAAAATAGCCGCACGTCCACTAGCATCTATCAGGTAGTCACAGACTACCCTTTTAACGTCGCCCTTATGAAGCACCGAAACAGATTCAACACAATCTCCATTAAACTCAATGCTTTCTACTTTTGTCTCTTCATACACTCTCACTCCGCACTCTCGAGCTCTTGTCAAAAGAAGGTGATCAAATTCAGAGCGAATAACATGATAAGTATATTGCCCGCTTTCTCCCCAATTAATTAACCATCGCTCATTCCAGTCAAATAAAACACCGCCTTTTCTCTTACATCCCAAAGAGATAACTCTTTCTTCTAAATCGAGTTGTTGCAGTATCCAAGGAAGTGAGAGGATTCCCGATTCGCCTATATGGTATCTAGGATGACAATCTTTCTCGTAAAGAGAAACCTCAAAACCCGCTTTAGCAAGAAGTATAGCAGCAGTAGATCCGGCAGGACCGCCGCCAATAATAACAATTTTTTTTGGTTCTGACATCTTAGTTAAACAAAATTTATCAAAATATTTTCTAAACAAATAGAAAGCTTAATAGAGCGCTCGAATCCCAAACGTGTTTTTTCCAGACTCTTTTGAAACTGCTTATAACTTAAAGGAAGTGTCTGCTGTAAACTTAAAAACCATTTTTCCACTTGTAAAAACAGATTTTTAGCCTCCTCATCAAATTGCATTTGCTCTTCAAAAGACTTCTCTTTTTTTGAAAAAATTTCCTTTTCTAAAGAGTCTAAGATAGAACTGCAGGTTTTGTTCAATTCATGATAGGAAAATTTAGGCCAACTTTCAAGAAATTGAGATAGCATGACCTGATGTTTTTTTTCAGACTCAACAAGCTCTTCTTTCTGAAAAATCACCTTTTGAAATCGTGAGACAAGAGTGGGCAACAGCGCATCGAGAGAGCCAACCATTAAAATAAAGTAAGAAGATTTCACAGGCTCTTCAATTGTTTTCAAAAGAGCATTTGCAGCAGCCTCTTGCATACGCTCTGCACCCTTTAAAACAAAAAACTGAGAAGGAGATTCATGAGGATAAAGTTGACTTTGACTAGAGAGTCCTCTTATTTGCTCGATAGTATAAACGCCTGATTTAGAAGACGGAGTTAGAAGAGAAAAATCAGGGTGGTTACCTGATAACATTTTTTCTAATCCTTCCTCTGAAGCACCTTGCATTTGAAGCACTTTTTGAGCAAATAGCTTAGCGCAATCAAGCATCTTCTCTCTATTTGATCCTATAAACAGAAGCGCCTGAGGAATTTTTTCTCCCTGCAGTATTTGTTCTAAAAATTTTTCGTGCTTTTGCATCATGGCATCTACTTTCTTAATATAGCTCGTACAGGGCTTGCTTCAAATCCTTTGAGTTTCAAAGGCAAGGCAACCAGCTCATAAACCCCTTTTGGGACCTCTTTCAAGTAAAGGCATTCTAGAACAGCCATTTTATATTTACTAGCACATTTCTGACTTAAAATACTTGAACAGTCTTTATATAGGTCTATTCCAGGTGTGTCAATCCCTACTAAAATGACTCCCTTTTCGTGAAGATACTCAATAGCATTTGGATCCAACGCAGCATAGTCTTCAGGGAAGGGATTTTGTTGATTTGCCGTATTTGTTTTAATAAGAACTCGAGGTGTTTGAAAATGATTCGGCAGTTGATCTGGTGTCACTTTGCTCAAAGGATTTGCTTGAATCTCAATCACTTCACAAGGTCCGATAAAGTAATCCAACCCCAGATCAACGACATCCAAACCTTCCGTCTCTGTCATTAAGGGACTGTTGACATGAGCACCTAAGTGGCTGGTAGATTTAAAAGCTGAGAGATTTACCCCATGCCCTTTTTCAATTTCAAGCTTAGGAAGCTTTTTTAAGGGCATATCATTTGGCCACACACAAAATTTTTCGTCAATTTGTGGTGATATATCAAACAAAGCTACATTCATAATAAAATCGGATTTTTTGAGTATGATACAAAAAATCCGATTTTATCTAACTGTTTTAAGACATCTATTTCAATTTTTACCGTAAAAAGCGGCTAATGACTTATCATTATCTGATGCTTGAAAAAAGGTTTTTCCTCCTTGCTGCTCGAGATATTCAATGAGTGCCGTATTTCTCGGGTGCAGTGTTTTAACAACCGTTAACGGAGAGGCTATGGGATCTAACTGTATTTCACTGTGACCGGCTCTAACAACTCCGATATTCCCCCCTCCACTACAGGGAGCTTCTGCCCAAGCACTCCAATCACTATTGCTCCAATAATCACTTTCATAAATAGTTCGTTGAGCAAGCTTCATTTCAGATTGATTCACTTTATTCACGTCATAGCCCTTTTCTTCTAAGAGAAAGCGGACACAATCTAAATTACCTGCTGCACAGGCTAGGTGAAGCAAGTTCTTATTAAAAATAAAGAGATCTTGATCTAAAAAGATCTCTGGATGTTTCTCTTGAAGATATTGAGCGCCTTCAAACCAACCGTCTTTAAAAGAATTATATATCATATAAACAGAGAAATAATAAGCGGTATTTTTATCATTATCTTCAAAATCATTCCACCCCAAACCATAGTCATAAGCAACTATATCTTTTATATCTTCAATCAGATCTTTTTTGTAATGACTGAAAAGCAGCAGCATCTCCAAATTTTTACTTTTAGAGACTAAACTAAAAGGACTAATATGCCCGACTTTATCATCCCATGCAGAAGTAAATAAAGTTTCTGGAGTGTTCTTTAGAAGATGATCGGCAATATCTACAAATCCCTTTTTAACAGCAAAGTGAAGAGGAATATAATTTTTTTTATTGCCAACACTTGGATCTATTCCATAAGAAATAAGTAATTTAACAGCTTCAAAATTATTTTTTTTACAAGCTAAGTGCAGGGCATTATCCCCTGCATTATTTGAATAATTAGGATCTATTCCTAAAGATTTAAGCTTTATTTCAGCTTCATTAGGTTTCAAAAATGTATAAGAATCTGAATAACTTTGATAACGTGAGTTTATTTCCATAGTAACAACCTTAGAAGTTAATTGAGATCAGGATAAAATTACATTCCAAGCATTGTTTATAGTACTCATGGCAATATAATGAGCTGTGCCTGCCAGAAGAGCACTATAAGCTACGGGCTTTGGAAATAGGCCGCAAGCATAAAGAATTATGGAACCACCTACATATTTAGTCGAAATGACCTCAAATACTGCTGCCGGCACCTTTGATTCGGAAAGTGTATGATAGAGAGAGGTCGTTCCCTCTACCAATCCATTAGCTGTTTCCTGAAGATAAGGCAGCGCTTGTGAAAAAACAGCTTTTATAGGGTCTAAGCAATCTTGAATATTTAGAGGTCGGTCAGGTCTTGCAAAACCAACTAAATCACATGCAGAATGATAATTTTCATAGGATGAACAAGTAGAGATCGTTGACTCTAAAGCTTTATTTGCAAATGCTACGCTCCCAGCCAGAGCACCCACAGTCAGTAACGTGTACCCTAAAGTTTTATAAGGGTTCTCCTTGGCGTACTGGATCCCTTCATTTACATTTTTATAAACTAAATTTGATAAACCACTAACTAAACTAGTCATTTTAAAACCTTTGTAAAATAAATCAATATAACCAATATTAATATATAAACATTAAGATTTTATAAACTAAAACCTGTTTAAAATAACTACGACTCCAATTCATAACCCTGAAGTTAAACAGAGCTTCTTTACCCAAAAAATTTGCTAAAGTATGAAGAAAAAGCTTCACCTATACATTCTTCGAAGGATTTCTCTCCGCTGCTTCCAAATCCCGAACTAACAGAAAGGTCTGTTGCCCAGGGATAATCAGAACATTGCATATATGTGTATAATCCCAGCGATCCAAAGAGAACAGGAAGCCCAAATCTACCAGCTAGGCTGCGAATCATTTGAAAGTGACCTGCTAGTAAGAGCAGAGCGACCTCTACATGCCCCCTGTCTTAAAGCCGCATATAAAGCTCGTCCTCTATCAGGATAAGACCTTCGCAATCTTGGTCACAGAGCTGCCAAGCGAAGTCCATTACTTAATAACTATTTTTTAAAGTATGCATCATGAATGCTGCCATTGTTGCAGACTCCATCAATAAAAAGCCTCGAGCAAGACTCCATCAATAAAAAGCACTGGGACTGCGTATGTCAGAACTTTTAGATATGTCGAAACGGCTACCTTTGTGGTTGCAAATAATGCTGTCGCTGATAAGTTTAATATGGAAACTGCGTGATCAAAATAAGTTTTTGGATTTAATTTTTCGGGCCTTGAAAAACCGACTAAATCACATGCAAAATGATAATTTTCATAGGATGAGCAAGTAGACATTGTTGATTCAAAAACTTTATTTGCAACTGCTACGCTCCCAGCCACAGCACCCACAGTCAGCAACGTATAGCCTAAAGTTTTAGCAGGGTTCTCTTTGGCGTCCTGGACCGCTTCATTTACGTCTTTATAAACTGAATATGTGAAATTACTAATGGAACTAGTCATAAAAAACCTTTATTTAACACGTTAACCTTAAATCATTTTAGCTTTTAAACATTAAGATGATATAAAGCTTTAATAATAAAATAACACAAAACATTATATTTTAGTTATTTAAGATGATGCAAACCACGCATTATTTTATAAATTTTCTGTCTCATTTTTGTAATACAGCTCTGAGAATGCCTCTAGCGCCTTCGAATACTTTTTCTTTTGTTTCGGCTGCATCAATCAGAAAAATTCTACTAGGTTGTTCTTGAGCTAAAATTTGATACCCTTCATGGACTTTTTCATGAAAAGAGAGGTTTAAGTCTTCGAGTCGATCCCACTCCTTCTCCATTTTCTGAATACGCTTCAACCCTTTACTTGGATCTAAATTCAAAATAAAAGTTAAATCAGGAGTAAGACCTGAGCAAGCCTGGTCACAGAGTTGCTGTGCTAAGTCCATTCCAAGTCCTCTAGCATGTCCTTGATAAGCAATACTGGAATCGTTGAATCGATCGCAAAGAACCACACAGCCTTGTTTCAGACTTGGTAAAATAATTTCTTGAATATGTTGAACTCTCGAGGTCAGAAAAAGAAGCAGCTCCGCCATAGGAGAGATTTCAGTGCCTTTTTGATGAAGAAGAAGCTCTCGTACTTGCTCACCAAGATCCGTACCCCCTGGTTCTCTTGTTTTCACAACATCGCACCCTCTTTCTTCGAAAAACAGGCGGATGCTTTCAATTAGAGTGGTTTTTCCAGAGCCCTCTCCTCCTTCAAAGGTGATAAATAACGGCTTATTCTTTTGACTCATCTTGAGCTAAAACTTCTGTTGTTTCACTTTCTTCTTCTTCATCTTCAGATGAAATTTTCTGAACGGCTGAAATGGAGTCCCCATCGCGTAAATTTACGAGATTGACACCTTGAGTCGCTCGCCCCATAACTCTGAGATTATCCATTCCAAATCGTATGGTCTGCCCTTGTTTGGACATCATTAAAACACTCTCATGGTCTTCGATTGAAAGCGCCCCTAAAACACAGCCATTCCGGTCATTCGTAATAATTGAGCGGACACCCACTCCGCCACGGTGTGTTTTTCTAAAACTATCTACATTAGATCGTTTTCCAAAGCCATTTTCACATACAATTAAAATTTGCTCATCGCCATTGACGACCTCGCAAGCAACGACTAAGTCTTTGTCTGATTTTAAAGAAACACCTTTTACTCCACGCGCTGTACGTCCCATAGCCCTTACTTGATCTGCATCAAATCGAATAGCCATACCTTGTTTCGTAAAGAGCATTATTTGCTGGTCATCTCCAACGAGATTGGCATTCATAAGAGAGTCGCCCTCATCAATAGTGATAGCATAGATTCCTTTGCGTCTAGGATTTGCATAAGATTGAATTTGGGTTTTTTTAACAATTCCATTAACGGTAGATAAGAAGACATAGTGGCCCTCTTGATCAAAGCTAGATACTTTTAGAATGGTAGCTATTTTTTCACCCGGTTGTATATCTTCTAAAAGATTAATTAAAGGTCTTCCTTTAGAGCGCCTTCCGGACTCAGGAATTTGCCACACTTTAATCCAATAGCAACGACCAAGCGATGTGAAAACCAGTAAATAGTCATGCGTATTAGCCACATAAATGCTTTTGAGAGAGTCATCTTCTTTTTTTAGATCAAACCCTATAACTCCACTTCCACCACGCCTTTGTTCTCTGAAGGTATCCATCGGCATTCGTTTAATATAATCATCTTGAGAAATGGTTAAAATCACCGGTTCATTGGTAATTAGATCTTCAATATTCAAGTCTCCTTCTGCCGCAATGATCTTAGTTCTACGAGGTGTTTTATCGACAGAGCGCACTTGCTCTAATTCTTCAATAATAATTTCTCGAACCAGCTGCTCACTAGCCAAAATTGAAGTTAAATACTTAATTTTTTCTAAGAGTTTTTGGTACTCATTATTAATTTTATCTTGTTCAAGCCCCGTGAGCTGATAAAGCTTAAGATCCAATACAGCATTCGACTGTCTTTCACTCAGATCATAGAGTTCCATAAGAGCTGATTTTGCTTCCTCTCTTGACGCTTTTGATCGAATGATTTTTACCACTTCATCTAAGTGATGTAGAGCTTTTAAATACCCTTCTAAGATATGCGCTCTATCTTCTGCTTTATTAAGTTCATAACGAGTTCTTCGTCTTATCACTTCAATGCGGTGTTCCACCCAAGCGATAATGAATTGTTTGATATTCATGACTCTTGGCAGCCCTTTATCCAAAGCGAGCATATTACAGCCAAATGTAACTTGTATATCCGTGTATTTATAAAGCTGATTAATGATCACATCAGGCACTTCATTGCGTTTAAGATCAATAACCACTTGAAGACCCAGTTTATCAGAATCATCTCGAATATCACTGATCCCAGTAATTACTTTATTATGAATAAGATTCGCTATTTGCGTGATTAAACGTGCTTTATTGACGTTATAAGGTAGTTCCTTAATTAAAATTTTGGAGCGATCTCCATTTTCTTCCACTTCAATCTTAGATCTTAATGTAAATTTACCACGACCGGTATGATAAGCTTCTTTTATTCCGCGATACCCACAAATAACTCCCCCAGTAGGAAAGTCTGGAGCTGGCATAATCTCCATAATCTCTTCAATGGTGGTTTCTGGATTTTCTATCACTTTTTGAGTAGCGCTCACAAGTTCTTGTAAGTTTTGAGGAGGAATATTTGTGGCCATCCCAACAGCAATTCCAGATGATCCATTACAAAGTAGATTTGGAAATTTAGAAGGAAAAACAACCGGTTCCATCTTGGTTTCATCATAGTTGGGAACAAGATCTACCGTTTCTTTCTCCAAGTCCTCCATAAGAAGAACAGAGGGCTGAGTTAAACGAGCTTCAGCATAACGCATCGCGGCAGGAGGATCTCCATCAACAGAGCCAAAGTTACCCTGGCCATTGACAAGCATATAGCGCATACACCATTCTTGAGCCATGCGCACAAGTGTCGGATAAATAACCATTTCTCCGTGCGGGTGAAAGTCCCCGGAAGTATCTCCACAAATCTTAGCGCACTTACGGTGTTTTCCACCGGGAGACAATCCAAGTAATCGCATTGCATAGAGAATTCTTCTCTGCGATGGCTTTAAACCATCGCGGGCATCGGGCAAAGCTCTTGAAATAATGACAGACATGGAGTAGCGAAGATAGCTCTCCTTCATTTCGTCTTCAACATTCCTCGGAATAATGTTTTCAAATTTACTCGGTAACATACAGGTCGATTCTCCGTTTAGACATCAAGGTTTTTAACTGAAAGAGCATGATGTTCAATAAATTCTCTTCTAGGGGCAACTTCTTCACCCATTAATTTAGTAAACATGTGGTCTGCTGCAATAGCATCTGGCAATGTTACATGGAGAAGTTTTCTTCTCTCTGGATCCATGGTGGTTTCCCAAAGTTGATCTGGGTTCATCTCACCCAAACCTTTATAACGCTGAATAATCATTCCTTTTCTTCCATTCTCTCGAATAAATTTTACAATTTCTTTGAGAGTGAAAACGGGAATGCTTTTTTCAGACCCTTCACTTTGCAGCTCACAATTTAATTCAGATGCGTTGAGGTATTGAGATAAGGAAAATCCAAATTTCTTAAGCCCGTCTTCGATAGAAACAAAAAAATCTTCTTTATAGATTTCAATAAAAGAGAGTTTTCTAGGTTTAAAAATGAGCATTTCATCATTAATTTCATCTTCGGGAATAGACTCTAGCTTTACTTGATGAGCTTTTTCCTGCTGAGCTATATCTGAGTTAGAAAATGCTTCGAATTCATCAGTAGAGTAAACAAACCGAGAACCTTTTTCAAGTTTCACTTGATACTTAGGATACTCTCCTTTCTCATTTTGACTTTGCATAAACTCTTTGAAAGGAATGCCTTTTTTTTCAATAGCATTGATAAAAGATTCCACATTTAAAATAACAGCTAAGAGATCTTTCATTTCAGATCGATCCAACGTTTGGTTTGTTTCTGTAAATCTTAAAACTAAATCCGTTGTACCCAGTTCTAATAAATAAGCATCCATCTCTTTTTCAGAGTGAATATAGCGGCTCGTTTTTTTACGAGAAACCTTGTAAAGAGGTGGCTGAGCGATATAGATATATTGACTTTCGATAAGAGCAGGCATATGACGAAAGAAAAAAGTCAGAAGCAAAGTTCTAATATGAGAGCCATCTACATCCGCATCCGTCATAATAATGATTCTGTGGTACCTTAATTTTTCGATATTAAAATTTTCAACTCCAACACCACAACCAAAGGCTGCTATAATATTACCCACTTGCTCATTTTGAAGTACTTTTTCTAATCTTGATTTTTCAACATTTAAAATTTTACCTCGTATCGGCAAAATAGCTTGATTTTTTCGATCTCTAGCCCCTTTAGCAGACCCTCCAGCAGAATCCCCTTCTACAATAAATATTTCACAGTTTGCAGGGTCCCTTTCTTGACAATCTACCAACTTACCAGGCAATCGAGCCGAATCTAGCGCAGACTTTCTAATAGTGAGTTCTCTAGCTTTTTTTGCAGCTTCTCTAGCTTGCGCAGCTAAAAGAGCTTTATCTACAATAACTTTTGCAATAGAGGGATGTTCACTAAGATAAATAGCCAGTTGCTCTCCGGTAATTTGCTGTACAACCGAGCCTACATCGCTATTACCCAAACGCTGCTTAGTCTGACCTTCAAATTGTGGATTCATAACCTTTGTAGAAAGGACTGCTGTAAGTCCCTCTCTCATATCTTCACCAGATAAGGAAATCTTATCGGATTTCAAAAGGTTGTGCGATTTAATGTACTGATTCAAAGCGCGCGTTAGAGCTGTTGAGAAACCAGTGACATGTGTTCCACCTTGCGCTGTAGGAATATTATTTACATAGGCTAGTAAAGACTCTTTAAAACTGCGATTCCATTGAAGCGCCACTTCAAATTCCACTGGGCCATCATCTCCTTCTCGTTTTCCAGAAAAGTAAATTGGATTTTCAAAAAGGGCTTCTTTACCTTCGTTTAAATACTGAACAAAAGAGGCTATTCCTCCTTCATAATAAAACAACATTTCTTCTTTTTCTAGGTCTCGCTCATCTTTAAGTGTAATTGAGATACCACGATTTAAGAAAGCCAGCTCTCTCAATCTTTTTGCTAAAACATCGAAATCAAATTCTAAAACAGAAAATAAAGTGTCATCTGGTAAAAAAGTAACCCGTGTCCCTCTTTTATCTGTTTCACCTAAAACCTGCAGAGGTCCAGTCGCTTTACCGCGAGCAAATCTAAGCTCGTTGATTTTACCCTGAGAAAAAACCTGCGCTATAAGATAGCTTGAAAGTGCATTAACACAAGAAACACCCACGCCATGCAGTCCACCAGAGACTTTATAAGCTCCTTTATCAAACTTACCCCCCGCATGCAAAATAGTCATGACCACTTCTAAAGCGGTTACTTCACGCCCTTGTTTTTCGGATTCTTTTTCATGCGAAGCCGTTGGAATACCTCGACCGTTATCCTCAACCGTAATCGAATTATCTTTGTGAATAAAAACTTTTATAGAGTCACAATAGCCTGCTAAAGCTTCATCAATACTGTTATCGACTACTTCATAAACAAGGTGATGCAACCCCCCTTTATTAGTGTCTCCGATGTACATGCCGGGTCGCTCTCTAACAGCTTCTAATCCCTCTAAAACGGTAATAGAACTCGCGCCGTACTTTCCATTTTTAGAAAGGTCTTCTGATTTTTCTTCTTCATTCATGAGCATGGGGTCCTGTGTATTCAATTGGGTGACTCCTAGTAATTATCCAATTCGAAATAGAATGTCTTTGATAGCAGCTTTAGGGAATTTTTCCCTTATCTTTTTTAATAAAATTATTTTTTCTTTGAAAGTGAGTATACTTAAGAGAGTGGAATTAGAAACCCTCACTTCTAAAACACCCTCGTAAAAACGATGTGCTTTGGTCATAGGGGCCAACTTAGGCCCTATAATATCAGGCCAAGCAATTAAAATAAGATCCATTCTTTGGTCGCAAGATTTAGTCATCTTTTGCAAAAAAATTGGACAAAGATCGGAAATAGTCTTACTTGTAGTGTGTGTTTTTTTTCGAAAGAACATGTACCTTTTAAAGTAAAAAACCCTCAAAAAGAGGGCTTTATATTCCCATTTTTCTACCCCAAATTGTACACAAAAAAAGGGTATAAAACAATGTGTTTTTTTAAAAAAATGACGCGATTTTTACGTTTCATTAGAACGTCTTTTTTCGCATATTTTTTTAACAGACCTACGCCAGCCTTCTGCTGTTTGAGTCCGCTTTTGCTTTCGCTTTGTAGATGTTTTTTCTGATGCCGATTTAGTCGTAACCTTTGAAGATTTCACCTTTGATAGCCTCCTGATAAAGATTTAATTTCAAATGATTATTAATTTTTGAATTTTTAATTAAATTTTCACTTAAACAGTAGTAACCCTTTTTGGCTACAAAAAACTAATATTTTTTAAATAAAAAATTTTACAGAAATAAATCTAGTACCCGCCTTGCGAGTCAATTAAATCTTCTAGAAAGGCAAGAACCAAGCGTACTCCGACACCTGTAGCTTTGGTTGTATGATAGTCTTTTGGCTCGGACAGATAGGCTGTACCTGCAATGTCCAGGTGCGCCCAAGGAGTAGATTGAACAAACTCTTGTAGAAAAAGACCTGCAACTGCGGCTGCTGGGTAAGCGCCCCCAGTTGAAGCATTTTTCAAATCTGCAAGACTCGATCTTAAAGCCACTTTATAATCTTCAAAAAGAGGAAGCTTCCAAAGAAGTTCACCACTTTTTTTTCCAGATACAATCAGCTTTTTTGCAAGACTTGAATCGTTTGACATAAGGCCTGACATTTTATTACCTAAGGCGGCTATTACACCCCCTGTTAGGGTCGCTAAGTCAATCAGGTGCTTTGGATGAAGATTTTTTTCAGCATAAGCTAAAGCATCAGCTAAAATAAGCCTTCCCTCCGCATCTGTATTTGTAATTTCCACAGTATTTCCATGATAACTCTCATACACATCTCCTGGCTTATAAGCTTTATCACTAATCGCATTTTCACAAGCGGGAATCACCCCAATTATATTGATAGGCAAATCCAATTGAGCGACAGCATGCAGTACGCCTAGCACAGCGGCAGCCCCACCCATATCGCATTTCATGTGAACGATAGTACCTTTGGCCGCTTTAAGTTGAATGCCACCTGTATCATAAGTCACACCTTTCCCAACGAGAACAGTGGCTTTTTTATCTGCAGGATCCCCTTTGTAATTAACCATGATCAAAGCCGGGTTTGCTGAGCTTCCCTGGTTAACCGCAAGTATTAATTTCAAATTTTCTTTTTCAAGGCGTTTTTTATCAAAAACGAGGGTGGATATTTTTTTAAATTTTTTCTGAAAATCGAAGGCTATTTCGGATAATTTATCTGCATTAAGCGTATCTGCATTTTCATTTACTAGGTCTCTCGCTAAATTAACTCCTTCACAAATCGATGCATGCTTTTTAAGCAATGGTTTGAACTCATTTTCCAACCCAATGAACCGGATCATTTTTAATTGGGGGTGTCTTTTTTTTGTCGTATTTTTAAGTTTTGTAAAGACATAGCTTGATAAAAAAAAGCCTTCGCACAAACCTCTTAGAGATTCCTGTTTTGAAAGTTTTTTAAATTCAGGAAACAGAACGTTGACACTTTTAAAGCCACGTTCATGCGAAAATCGAGTCAACACAGCACATGACTTTCGAAGATCCTCTGTACAAGCTTTTGATTCGACCCCCAGCCCTAGCAGCGCGAGCCTTGGCTCTTGCTGCCTCGTGGGATGCAAAATAAAGATCTCCCCTAAATGCCCCCTGAAATCACCCAATTCAATAATTTTTTTAATTTC
Source organism: Chlamydiota bacterium (assembly GCA_022601335.1). GTDB lineage: Bacteria > Chlamydiota > Chlamydiia > Chlamydiales > JAAZZY01 > JAJACV01. The sequence continues at coordinate 58,851 of JAJACV010000025.1, forward strand.
TTTTTGGAAAAGGGAGGTTTTAAAAAGGCTGAACGGCCCTCCCTGCTTTTTTTGACAGAAGGGAAGTACGAGTAAATCAGCCTTAGGGCGTTCTTGTAGAGATTTAATCTGAATAATTTTCATTACTTAAAAAGGGATTTCATCATCTGTGTTTGAAGATTCAGATGCTGGCTGGGAAGCTACTGCAGCCGTTTTTTGAGCAAAGTCACCTTGTTTTCCCTCTGAAGAGCTTGAACCTTTTCCAAAAGGACTAAATTTGATTACATCTGCTACGATATCTAAGGAAACTTGAGGTCTGCCCTCTTTATCTGTATAGATTTCAGGCTTACCCATCTCTCCAATCACTATTAAGGGACTTCCTTTTTTGAAATAGGGAAGAATTTTGTCAAAACGATCTCCCCAAATAGTCACTCTCCACCAAATAGTCATATCTTGCCCCCCTTTTCTAGAGTGAGCTGCAAGCCTTAGTGTCACTACTTTTTGACCAGTTGCAGTAAATCGTTCTTCTGGATCGGCACCTAAATGTCCCGCTATTTGTAACCAATTCATACAGAGTCTCCCTGGGTTGGGTTAAGAATATTTTGATCTGACAAGATCTGGATACTATGCGCGAATCTATGAGAATATTTCAAGAAAAAGAAGTTGCAAGAGATACTTTTTTAAGTTCTCTTGCAACGAAGTAAAGACAAATTAAATTTTTAAGATGTTTTGGCCAGGAGAGGGAGGAGGCTGTCCTCCAGGGCCACCCGATGGAGGTAATCCTCCAGGTCCTATTCCTCCAGTCCCAGGCCTAGGAATTTCGACTTCTTTGCCTTCCATGACAGCTTTAGCTATTTTACGCCATTTCTCAACAGTCTCAACATAAAGCGGAGCAAAGCCTCTTAAAGCCTGCATACTCGCATGCTCCATATCTAAAACACAGTGCAATAAAATCAGTTCTTCTTTAACAGCCACACCGACTCCACCGCCGGCCATCTGGCCTCCTAACATAGATCCTTCGAGTAACTTCTCATACAGCCTTAAACGAATTTTAGAATCTTTAGGCAGCCCATCAATAATTGGTGAATAGATATAAAGTCTTTTTGAGTTTGGCTCATAAGTCATATGCATTGAAAATTCATCATCAATACCCAAAATACATGTATTATTTTCATCAAACTCTAGACCCTCAAGACCTAGCTCTTTTCCAAATTCGACCAAGTTTTCTTTGGCATTTTCTAACGACATAATTCCCTTCCTTAGTGGCTCAATAAATTTAGTGGGTGGATGGTAACAGAGGATTTGATATCTCTGCAATCAATTTTTGAATTTAGACTGATAGATCTAGTTAAATACGGTCCCCTATCTTAAACATCAGGCACTCAGTTAAGGCGCAGGGAGGAGCTATAGAATAAGCATGGCATCGCCATAAGAGAAAAATTTAAACTGTTTCTCTATCGCGGTTTGGTAAGCTTTTTTTGCAAGAGATTCTCCCATAAAAGCACAAATTAAAATAAAAAGAGAAGATTTAGGAAGATGGAAGTTTGTAAGCAGGTGATCTACATATTTAAATCGATAGCCGGGTTGAATAAATAAAGAGGTTTTATTCCTCCCTGTCTCTATGAATCCTTCTGAATTTGCAGCGGACTCCAAAGCCCTTAAGGTGGTTGTCCCCACGCAAATAGAACGCCCTAGTGTTTTTTGATTCAAGTTGGAAGCAACTTCTTGAGACACATGAAACACTTCTTCATGCATCAAATGCTTGTTTAAATCTTCATCCACAATAGATTGAAAGGTTCCAAGTCCCACATGGAGAGTGAGCATTTCTTGTTGTATGCCCTTTTCTGCCAATTCTTTTAGTAGTTTTGGGGTAAAATGAAGTCCCGCAGTAGGTGCTGCAACAGAACCTCTAGATTGAGCATAAACAGTTTGATAACTCTCTTTATCTTTCGGATCAGGAGTTTCCCGTTTTATGTAAGGAGGAAGTGGGATGATCCCAATTCTGTCTAATTCATCCATTAGATTTTTACAATCAAACTGGACCACCTTATAAGATTCTAGATCCTCAATAACGCGTCCTGTTAATCGATCTGAAAAAAACAGTTCTGTTCCTAGTTTTAGTTTTTTCCCTGGCTTTGCCAGCACTTCCCAACAATTATGCCCTCGCTCTTTAGTCAAAAGTAATTCAAGACGTCCTCCTGCTTTTCTTTTCCCAAGAAGGCGCGCTGGAAACACTTTTGTATCGTTGAAAATGAGGGAATCTTCAGGGTCAAGAAATGAAAGGAGATCTTTAAAAGCTATTTCAAAGATCTCCTCTGTCTTACGGTTAATAACCATTAACCTCGACTCATCTCTTTGACTCCTCGGGTACTGAGCAATCAGCTCATCGGGAAGATCAAAGTTAAACTGTGAAAGAAACATTTTATTTTTTAGTATTCATAAAATTGATTTTAATATCTGGAAAAAAAGCTTCTAGGATTTCAGCTGCATTCTTTCCTCTTTTAGCCATCTCTTGTGCACTAAAAAGGCAAAGCCCAGCTCCTGGTCCTTCACCATACCCAACAAAAGAGAAACTTTTGTCAGAATATTGTACTGAAAAATCTGTACTTTTCAAGTTATTTTCGCCCAGCATCGCTTGAAATTTCATGATATCTAGATCTAAAGAATTTTCTTGGTTTTCAAAACGGATCCCATAAACTTTACCTGAATCAACATCGGTGTAAAGTTCGTATTTGGCAATACCTTCCCAACCCAATTTCTTTGCTAAATCTTCCATATGAATCGCATATCTCCATCGAGAGTCCGCTCTATTTGCTTGAGCTAAAGGAGACTCTACTCCTTTATGAGAAGTAAACCCCTCTTTTCGATGAACAACATGGTATGGGACTGTCTTGCCTGCACAATGTCCTGTGTAAGTGGCATCAAAAAAGCCATCTTGAGTTCCATAACGATCCGATTTCATCACCAAGTGATGCGTCATAGCTACAGCCTCATCAACTCCATTCCTTCTAGAACAAACACAAGAGCCTTGATACCCTATTTCTCTGCCATCAAGATGCCAGAATGAAGATTCATTTCGAGTGGAGTAAAAGTAAGCCTGAGTTCTAACTACAATAGATAAAGCTGCAAGAACTTCAGGGTGCAGTTGCGAGTTGATTTTTGGATTTAGCATGGAACTTACAAAGTCTTCGATAGGTAATACGTTGACAATACTAAGGGTACTTCCTACCTGGTAAATATATAAATCACCTGAATATTGAATACCATTTAAGAGGATGTAGGTATCTTCATTTTTTGGAACAACGGCAACTTGAAAAACACCTGGATATTGTTCACCCCACGCAATTCCATCAAGAGTAGGTCTCAATAAAAACTGTTTATCTAAAACTCCCTTTGCAACTTTATTTCCCTCTTTGGGATCAAAAATTTGGTACCCTCCTCTAATCTCGAGGTTTGCAGCGTCTATATCCTTATAAAGAAGCACTTTGACCAATCCTAAGTTAGAAGCTTGCTCAATCTTAACATGACGAGTAGGCAAAGTCTCAGCTCTAACGACCGTTGTTATGCTCAATAATAAAAATAGACCTATAAAGGCTCTTAAACGCATAGTATACCTCTTATACAACTTTATTTTTGTTCTTTAAGTGCTCATAAGCTAACGCTGTCACTTCTCTCCCTCGGGAGGTTCTTTTAATAAATCCCTGCATGATTAGATAGGGTTCATAGACCTCTTCTAGCGTTGAAGATTCTTCTCCCAACGCAACGGCCAAAGTATTTAACCCAACAGGTCCCCCGTTATAATGATCTATGATAATAAATAAAATCTTTTTATCAATTTCATCTAAACCCTTGTCGTCTATAGCAAGCATTTTCGAAGCTTTTTCAACAATACCCTCAGTAATTACACCATTAGCTTTAATCTGAGCATAATCTCTCATCCAACGAAAAAGGTTATTTGCAATACGGGGAGTTCCTCTGGATCGCTTGGCAATTTCAAGGGCAGCCTTATCATTTAGTTTCGTTTTTAAAATAGCCGCTGATCGCTTTACTATTTCTTTCAGTGTTTCAGGTTGATAAAAATCGAGTCTGAAGTTCAAAGCAAAACGCGATCGCATGGGCGCTGTTAGCAACCCTTGTTTTGTAGTCGCTCCAATTAAAGAAAAGGGATTTAATTTCACTTGCACTGAGCGTGCATGTGGGCCACTATCTATAATTAAATCCAAGGTGTAGTCCTCCATAGCTGGATACAGATATTCTTCTACGACGCGATTCAATCGATGAATTTCATCTATAAATAGTACGTCTCCGGGCTGCAAATTTGTTAAAATCCCCGCTAAGTCACTTGGTTTTTCAAGAATGGGCCCTGATGTAGTCACCAAATTGGCACCCATCTCTCTAGCAACAATAGCAGCCAGTGTACTTTTTCCAAGTCCCGGAGGTCCACTGAAAAGAGCATGTCGAAGTACATCTTTTCTTTCCTTTGCAGCTCTAATAAATACATCTAGTCTTTCTAAAATCTGAGCCTGTCCTGAAAATTCATAAAGTCTTTGAGGGCGAAGAGGCTCTTCGTAATTCTGATCTCTTTCTTGTAGGGGAGATAAAGGAGGTTCTTTCGAGTTTTCCATACTGAATCTGTAATAAATGTAGAAATAAATGGGGTTTGTTTCTATTTTAGTCGAAATAAACAAATTAATGGAATCCAAAAAAAATCGGAGGATAAAATGTCGATTAAATCAGATCGATGGATAAGAAGAAAAGCTCTTAAAGACAAAATGATTGAACCTTTTGTTGATACGCAAGTAGCCTTAATCGAGGATTCAAAAGATTTACAGACATCTAACACAACCTCTTCAACACAATTGCTAGAACACCCTCAAACTTCTTCAAAAAAAGCTATTTCTTATGGTCTTTCCTCTTATGGATACGATCTACGGGTCTCTGATAAATTTAAGGTGTTTACTAATGTGCATAATTCCATAGTAGACCCAAAGAATTTTCAAGAGAATTCTTTTGTTGATATTCAAACAGATGTTTGTATCGTACCTCCCAACTCCTTTGCTTTAGCTGTCAGTGTTGAGTACTTTCGGATTCCTAAAAATGTACTTACGATTTGTCTAGGCAAATCAACTTATGCACGCTGTGGTATTATTGTGAATGTTACCCCTTTTGAGCCAGGTTGGGAAGGTTATGTAACTCTTGAAATTTCTAATACAACACCTCTTCCTGCAAAAATTTATGCAAACGAAGGTTTAGCTCAGGTGCTCTTTTTTGAGTCAGATGAAGTTTGTGAAGTTTCTTACGACATGAGAAAAGGAAAATACATGAAGCAAGAGGGTATTACAATTCCTGTTGTTTAGACAGGGTTATCGAGACCCCATCTTAAACTTACTAGATTAAACTCATATTAGCAAAATAAGAATTTTCAGCAAGACATAAGAGTCAAATACTTATTTTAAAAAACCTCTTTACTTATTAGAGGTTTATGTTTATAATGTGTATCTGATTTGTCTACGATTTTCTTTAAAAGGGTTTTATGTCTGTTATTATATCACAATTATATGGATCAATAAGAAATACCTGTTACAACTTTGCACAAGAGGTTAAAAAAAGACCCAAAACAACCCTCGCAGCCATTTTAGGTTTATCCACTTTAGCCTACTGCTACCAACGCAACACAAATCAAGCTACTCTAAATCCAGAATCAGACAATCTAAATCTAGGTATTGATATAGACGCTGTCCTAGGAGAGGTTTCTCGTTGCAACTCCAAGGATCCTAGCTGTTCAAACCTTAACGGAACCGGTTTCGCTTCCCTTAATCAAGCCATTGAGCAAAATTCAATTACTCAGTTTGAAGCAGCGCATAAAAAGGGTCTTTTTGAAAAACTACCTCTCTCTGTTTTGAATACAATATTGATGAAAGCATCAGAAAAAAGCTCTGCACAAATGGTAAATAAACTGATTCAAATTCATCCGAATAAAAATGATATTCCTTTTTTAGAACTCTTAGATGTCGCTCAACCAAAAATTATAGATATTTTGGACAATCATACGTTGTTTGAAATAGCTTACAAAAAGCACGTGGCTCCATCCTCCTATTTAGGCAGATTTATCCCCTCGCATGTGGATACGAGGCACAAATACTTGGATAAATTTATTGATAAAAATCCAAAATGGGTCGAATTATTCTTCAATGAGTGCGAAGAAAAAAAATATGTGGTGCCTCAGCAACTTCACCCCCATTTGGCCATTGATCTTTATCAAAAAGCCCGTGAAAATAGACTCTATAAAGTATCGAGTGCTATCATTGACTCAGACTTTTTTGAAGATAGCTTTCATTACTATATAAAACCCCCTTTTGGTATTTTTCCTCGCTCCTTCGAGAATGTTGTTTCATCTCTTCCAACATTGCGGGCAAAATACCTTCATAAATTAATAGACTTTTACTCAACTGGGGTTAAAGATTATCTAGACTACACTAAGCTTAAATATTATCTAGACTACTGCATTAAGAACAATCTCTCTATAACTTCAGAGCTCTATAAAAAAGACGCACTAAAGCTACTCTTTACGAGTATTTTAGATGAAAAGCCAGATATTGCTGAGCAAATGTTTGTGTTATTAGATCCATCTCCAGAAGAAACAGTTAGTATGCTTGGAGCTGTCATCTCACACTTGAAAAACAAGCCCTATTCATCTAAAGTTGCAAGTTCTCTTTCAAAGATCACAGCATCTAAAAGTTTTGAGGAGCTCGTCTTATTTGACTTAATTAACGGAAATTCATATTGGGATACCTCTAAAACTCAACTCAGAGAAAAATTGGAAACTATTTTAGAAGCGCATCCTCAAATTGCCGATCCTGTTTACTCAAAATTGATTGAAACAGACACTTTTTTAAGCAGCTCCCTGTATAATATTCCAACATTGTCTGTTACTTGGGATAAAAAAAGCCGTTTAGGGGAAATTTTTAGAACCCGTTTTAAAGATCTATTGAATAAAAATAACCTCGATGAAAACGGCTTTCGCCGTCTCATTGATAGTTTAAAGCCAGAGACCCATCTTAAAAAAATAACCTATGATAAATTTCAAAAAGCTTTTCCAGA
>JAJACV010000026.1 GCA_022601335.1 Chlamydiota bacterium
CGCTAGAAGAACACACATCCTATTCTTTTTTATATTATTAGTAAAGTATTCGGGTGGTAAGCCAAGGGGGGACTTTAAATCTCCAAAAGAAGTATTGAGTGGGTTTTAGTCTAGCAAATAATATTTTGAGAAAACATTGTATTTTCGAAATATATCTGCGTATAGGTGAATGATTCAGTCTTTTTAATTGCTGACTCAAGAGCACTCGAGTTGGAAATGGTTTAAGGTTGCTATAGAATTTTTTATATAAAAAAATTGAAAGGAGTTATTTTGTGGATGTATCACTAGATCTAGTATTTAATCAGCTTCCAGGAGTTTATATTTGTTGGAAAGATGAATATTCCAGGTTTCTAGGATGTAATAATGCCTTTGCAGCTCTTCTAGGTAAATCTAAACATGAAATAATTGGATCGATTGATACTATTGAAAAACATGTTTTAGATGACAAAGAGGTGCGAGATACTGGAAAAGCTATGATGGATATGATTGAAACTATTCCAGATAAGACAGGTCAACAAATCCAAATTAAAACAAACAAGGCGGCCCTTCTTAATAAAGAGGGGGAAATTTGTGGGACCGTTGTTGTATTTACTCGATATTTTTCGTAATCTACTTACATTTAAAATTTAGTTTTCACAGACGCTCAGGTCAATTTCGTTACCTTAATTATCCTATTCTACTAAACGATGTATTGAAGTTAAAAAAAATAGTTATCAACATTTTGAGTCATTGAAATTCAAATAAAAAATGAACGGTATCGCCTTTCTAGGGAGATCAATGAATGTCCTTGAAGAAAATTGTTTGAATAGGTTATCTTGAATCATATTTTTTTAAAATTTGTGTGTTATTTATGACAGGGGTAATCATGACAAAAGAGGTCATTTCAGAAGATTTACGAAAGGATTTTCTTCGCTATTTAAAGCCTAAGAGAAAGTTAGATCTGCTGACCAATTATCTTTATTTTATTTCAAAAAAATATGATATTCACCCCATTGTTTCTCCAAAACACAAAATGATTTTTAGAAGCTTAGAAGAAGCGATGGAAATCCTTGAAAAAGAAGGGAAAATTTGGAGAGAAACTCATGTTCGTATCGGACAAGAAAGAGCACACGTAAATGAAGAAACTAAAAAGATCTATATTTGTCCTTTCTCTGGTAAAGTCTTTGCTGATAATACGCACCCTAATCCTCAAGATGCTATTTATGACTGGGTGTCTCATTGCCCAGAGAACACAGAGCGCAAAGATGGCTTAGTAGTCAAACGTTTCTTTGTTTCAGAAGATCCAGAGATGATCAAAAATTATATCGAAAAAACTGTGGAGCCTATTACTAAGGTTGTGTTTTCATCGGCCATTACTGGCGCTCTGTATAATTCCAAAGATGTCATCATCGATGAATTTAAAAAGGATTTTGTAAAATCTATTTCTCTAGAAGAGATCCAAAACCAAAACCGTTATGAACTCGAAGCTCAGTTCCTACAATTTATTCAAACTGAACTTGCTGAGGAAAAAGTAACTAAATTTATTGAAGCATTGTCTGAATACGAAGAATTTCTTCCCTACGTTCAGAAATGGCTTGAAGATTAATGAAGCTTAAGCTGGTAACGGACTCTAAAGAGAAAACGTTTGATTTAGGGGTTAAGTTAGGTAAAAAGCTTCATGCCAACAGTGTTTTAGCTTTTTATGGAGATCTGGCTGCAGGAAAGACTACGCTTATCAAGGGAATAGCAAGCGCTTTGGGTGGTATTTATTCCGAAGAGGTCAATAGCCCCACTTTTACCTATTTAAACATTTATCAATGCTCTTCTATTTGTTTGTATCATTTTGATTTGTATCGAATAAAAGAACCCTATCAATTTATTCAAATGGGTTTTGATGAGTACCTCACAGCAGGGGGCATTTGCTGTATTGAATGGTCTGAGCGAATCCGCTCCTACCTCCCAAAGGAAAGAATCGATGTGCTGATGGAGCATCAAAATGGATCAAGAAGTATCACGATAGAATCTTTTTATGAAGAAATTTGTTTTTAAAGAGACTCGTTTTTTAACGAGCGCCATAGATCAAAAAGGGTGTCCTAAAGGTTTAGGGCCAGATGGAAAGCCTTTGCCTGAAATCGCCGTTGCAGGGCGATCAAATGTAGGTAAGTCAAGTCTTCTCAATCATTTGTTCGGCGTACAAAACTTAGTCAAAACCTCTCAAAAACCAGGAAAAACAAGGCTACTAAACTTTTTTAAAGTAGATGATGATGTTATATTTTGTGATTTACCAGGTTATGGATTTGCGAATGTAAAACAGCAGATGCTCAAGTCCTGGGGCCCAATGATCGAAAATTATATTGAGAATAGAAGCCATTTAAAGGCCGTTCTGATGCTTCTAGATATTAGGAGAACCCCAAGCGAACAAGATCTTATTTTTTTTAATTGGGTGAATCACTTAAAAATCCCTATGATCTTAGTCTTTACTAAAATCGACAAGCTTTCCAAAAATGCGGTATCTGCAAGTGTTAAAAAAAATCTTGCCAAATTGGAGAGGAATGACTTACCAAAAGTATTATATTCTGTATTAAAAAACCAAGGACGCAAAGAGCTCCTTTACGAAATAAAGGCTTTATTACATGCCGATGATGAGTAAAACAAAATTTGTTTGTATTGATTGTGAGTCTACCGGTCTTGACAAAGAAGGGGACGAGATTATTGAAATAGCTGCCGTGACCTTTACTCTCGAAAAAAATTTAGAAGTGTATGATTCCCTCGTTAATCCAGGGAGGCAAATTCCTGACGAATCGATGCAAATCCATCATATTACTCAAGATATGGTAAGAGGAAAGCCCAAAGTCCAAGAAGTGTTACCCAAAGTGATTGAAATGATTTCTGACCACATTATTGTAGGTCATGGAGTTAGTTTTGATATCCACCTAGTGAATCGTGATGCAAAGAGACACAATGTTCCCTGCAATATCAAAAGTAATGCTTTTTTTGATACTCTCAGGATGGCTAGGCTTTATGGAGGAAGTCCCAAAAATTCTCTGGAAAATTTACGAATACATTTTAATATCAATGAAGAAGGCGCGCATCGAGCTCTCAATGATGTTATTGTGAATATTGAGGTTTTTAGAAAACTGGCTGCAAAGTACAAAACGTTAGAAGAACTTAAAAGGGTTCTAGAAAAGCCAATACGTCTCAAAATAATGCCCTTAGGTAAGCACAAAGGGCGCTCATTCAAAGAAATTCCCATCCAATATCTCAAATGGGCCGCTCATATGGATTTCGATCAAGACCTTCTATACTCATTGAGAGCAGAAATAAGAAGACGTCAAAAAACAGAAGACTTTTCAAAATCTTCGAATCCATTTTCTAATTTATAAATTTTATCATTGGTAAAACCTTTGAAGGTCTCTCTTTTTTAAAGACAAAAAACGTCTTTTTAGGTAAAAATATCCCAAGTAATTCAACAATTAAGGTCTCATAAAATGGATAAAGGATCGTTTCAAGTAAAAGTTGGCCTCGCTGAGATGCTCAAAGGCGGAGTCATTATGGATGTTACAAATGCAGAACAGGCGAAAATTGCTGAAGAGGCGGGTGCAGTGGCTGTAATGGCTTTGGAGCGTATCCCCTCAGATATTCGAAAAGATGGAAAAATTGCTCGTATGTCTGCAGTTGAAATGATTCAAGAAATTCAAAAGTGTGTCTCAATTCCTGTGATGGCAAAATGTAGAATAGGACATTTTGTGGAAGCTCAAATACTTCAAGAACTCGGAGTAGATTTCGTCGATGAAAGTGAAGTGTTAACGCCTGCAGATGCTCACTTCCATATTGATAAACACGCTTTTAAAGTGCCATTTGTATGTGGCTGTAGAAATTTAGGTGAAGCGCTTCGTCGTATTGGCGAAGGGGCTAGTATGATTCGTACAAAAGGTGAAGCGGGAACAGGAGATGTTTTAGAGGCTGTCAGACATATGAGAGAAGTCCAAGGACACATAAGAAAACTCTCCAAAATGGATGCGAGTGAACTTATGAATGAAGCAAAACTAATGGGCGCTCCTTATGAGCTTGTCTTGCAAGTCGCTCAAACAGCAGCTCTTCCAGTTCCTAATTTTGCTGCAGGAGGAATCGCCACACCCGCAGATGCAGCTTTAATGATGCAGCTTGGTGCTCAGACAGTATTTGTAGGATCAGGTATTTTTAAATCGAGTGATCCTGAAAAAAGAGCTAAAGCAATCGTTCAAGCGGTGACGCACTATCAAGATCCAAAGGTCTTAGTTCAGGTGTCTCAAGATCTATCTTCAGGTATGGATGGGATGCTTTCATCTTCTCTCTCTGAAGATGAGCAGTTAGCAAAGAGAGGCTGGTAGTTGATAGGTGTTTTAGCTCTTCAAGGAGCTTTTCAAAGACATGTTTATTGTTTAGAAAAGCTCAATATCCCGACTAAATTGGTAAAAACAAGAGAAGATTTAAAGGCTTGTCACGCTTTAGTGTTGCCAGGTGGAGAATCAACAGCTCATCAAAAACTTATCTCTCCAGGTCTTTGGGCAGATCTAAAAGAATTTTCACACTCTCGTCCTGTAATGGGTACATGCTGTGGGTTAATATTGTTAGCTAAAAAAGTCAAAGACGATGATATGCCGACACTCGGAGCCCTTGATATTTTAGTCGCTAGAAACGCGTATGGTCCACAAGTAGAATCTTTTGAAGCAGAAGTTGAAGGTGTGTGTTCAGGTAAACCATCTCTTATTAAAGGGTGTTTTATTCGCGCTCCTCAAATTCTTGAAGTCGGCCCTAGTGTCAATATTTTAGCAACCTATGATAGCAAGCCTGTACTTGTCGAAGCTGGAAAAATTTTGGCCTGTACTTTTCATCCAGAGCTACTCTACGATCTCACTGTGCATCGCCATTTTGTCGAAATGGTAAATCGAAATAATCTAGCCCAAAGTGGTAGATTTCATTGAAAATGTTTTTCAAATTCGGTTAACTGTCTGTAAAACACTTTAATATCTCGTATTTAATACCACAAAATTAGTTTCAAGGGTTTGATATGGAAAACGTAAAAAAACACTTAGAAGATGTAAACTTTGAGAATAAAAAAGCCTTAGTGCGAGTCGATCTCAATGTACCTTTTGACTCAAAGGGAAACATCGCCGATGAAACTAGAATTCAAGCGTGCATTCCAACCGTTAAATATATTTTAAAGCGGGGAGGGTCTGTTGTACTCATTTCTCATTTAGGTAGACCTAAGGGGCAAAAAGATCCCTCTTTAAGCTTAGAAATAATGGCAAAACGTCTAAGTGAGCTCTTAGAACGCGATGTAAAATTCGTAGCAGACAGTGTGGGAGCACAGGTGCAACAATCGAAACAAGCATTGAATCCAGGAGAGGTATTATTACTAGAAAATCTTCGTTTCTATGAAGCTGAAGAATGTCCTGAAAAGGACCCAAGCTATGCACAACAGCTAGTCCAATATTGTGACCTTTTTGTAAACGATGCCTTTTCTACTTCCCATAGAAAGCACAGCTCTATCACGCAAGTAGCTCAACTATTACATCCAAATACTTGCATGGGCTTGAGTATGGCAAAAGAGGAGCAATTCCTAAAAGAGGTCTTAATTCATCCTAAAAAACCTTTTATCCCCATAATAGGAGGAGCAAAAATATCCTCCAAAATAGGAGTTATTAAGACGCTTCTTGATAAAGCAGATGCTTTGATAATAGGAGGTGCGATGGCTCATACCTTCTTAAAGGTAATGGGAAACAAAATAGGCAGCTCAATGAATGAGGCTGAATATGAACCCGTGGCAGCTGAGCTTATAGAACTCTGTAAAAATAAAAAAATATCTTTAATATTACCCGTTGATTTAGTCGTTGCTCCAGATTTAAAAAATGTAGATAAAGCCCAAATAGCTTCTATAAATAGTATTCCCGACAATTTTATGGGTGTCGATGTCGGCCCTGAGACTTTAAAACACTATGAAGATGCCTTGAAAAGGGCTCAAACCGTTTTTTGGAATGGTCCTTTAGGGGTCACTGAAGTCTCAGAATTTTCAAAAGGAACCGAGAGAATGGCTCAAATTTTAGCGGGATTACAAATAACGACCCTTGTTGGAGGAGGAGACTCCGTAGCTGCTTTGAAAAAACTGGGTCTTTCAGAAAAAATGACCTATATAGCAACAGGAGGGGGCGCCTCGCTAGAATATATAGAATTAGGAACCCTTCCAGGTGTAGAAGCGATAGCTAATAAAAAATAATTTATCAAAATTATATTTTAATTATTTACAGCAAATGAAGCACTGCAATCCTTGACAAATTCGTTTCAGCACTGGTATGATGTGTACATCGTTTTGGATGTTTCTAAACTAAAGAGATTTGACTATCGCGTCAGATACAAAATAGGGAACCTAACTTGAACTGCTGTAAAATTGTACAGCCTCTCTGCGTTTTCAAAACAAATTCGAGATATTCTAGAGTCTCGATAAGGTCCTCTTGGGGCCTAAGGCAAGGCTATGTTAAGTAGTGTGAAAAGAGCCGCCACTACACTTGTTCCTATACAGAGACACGAACTGAAGAAGTTCGTTCCAATGATCCTGATTTTTTTCTTCGTCGGTTTTATTTATAATATTTTAAGAAATACTAAAGATGCTCTTCTGCTTACAGGGCAATCTTCTGGGGCTGAAATTATTCCGTTTGTCAAAGTATGGTGTGTGTTGCCTGGAGCCCTTATAATGACGGCGTTTTTCTCCTGGCTGTCAAATAAACAATCGATGGAGCGTGTATTTTATATTTTAGTCTCCTTTTTTATAGGCTACTTTCTTCTTTTTACATTTATCATTTATCCCAATGCTGAATCTTTCCATCTACACACTTTAGGCAATGCCTTAGAGAAAATTTTGCCTCGAGGAGCATACGGATTTATCTCTATGATTAGACATTGGTCTCTCTCTCTTTTCTATGTGATGTGTGAACTTTGGAGCTGTATCATTTTGTCGATCCTATTTTGGGGTTTTGCGAATGAAACAACGACTGCAAAAGAAGCCACTCGTTTTTATGCATTATTCGGAGTGGGTATTAATATTTCTGGTATTGCTGCGGGGCAAACTTGTATTTTCTTATCAAGGCTTCCTATGAAAATGGGTTCCACAGCTGTGGATCCTTGGCAGCAAACTTTGATCTATATCACCTTATTAATTACTGTCTCTGCAATCATAATGTTTGCCTTTTTCAGATGGCTTCATGTCAATGTTCTTGAAGGTTGTAAATTTTATAAAGTGAGAAAGAAAAATAAGTTTAAACTTTCCCTGAGAAAAAACTTTGCATACTTAGCTAAATCTAAATATTTGATTTGTATAGCTATTGTTGTACTCTCCTTCAATTTAGTCATAAATTTAGTTGAAGTTTTATGGAAACACCAATTAAAACAACTCTATCCTTCAGCAAATGACTTAAGTATTTACCTCAATCAAGTGACTGTTTTAACCGCGATTGTGGCTACTTTAGTTGCTTTTTTCTCTAGTCTTTTAATTAATCGTTTAGGCTGGATTAGATCGGCGATTACTACTCCATTGATTCTCTTGCTGACAAGTGTTGGCTTTTTCTCTTGTATTCTCTTTGGAGGAAATTTTGAGGGAGTCTTATTTACTTATCTAGGTGTAACGCCTCTAGCACTTTCAGCAACCTTAGGATCTGCTCAAATCGTATTGAGCCGAGCCTGCAAATACACACTATTTGATGCCACAAAAGAACTTGCATTCATCCCTCTATCAACAGAGTCCAGAAAAAAAGGGAAAGCTGCAATCGATGGCGTTGGTTCAAGACTAGGGAAGTCAGGAGGATCTATTATTCATCAGGGCCTATTGATGGTTTTTGCAAGCTTTGCAGCTTCAGCTCCCGTTGTTGGCGTCTTTTTAATTTGTGTCATTATGGTTTGGATGGGAGCTGTGAAAGTTTTGGGTAAAGAGTTTAATCTACTCTCAAAAGACCAAGAATCTCCTAGCATTCCTGAAGGTGAAGCTCTAGTTCAACAAGCAATACCTCCAAAAGTTGCTAATCAACAAGCTGTTTAGTTCTCTTATTTAAAAAATTTAAGGCTTCTTTTCGTCCGCTAGCAATGCACTGTGGGATTGAATACCCATCAAAGCTATTTCCAATACATGAAAAAGAGGGTAGCTTTTCTTTAATTTCTTCTCTAAATTTTTTTAGTTGTACCCCATAGCCCACTTCGTATTGAGGAATAGCCTCTTGCAAGTGAAACACCTTTTGGTAGAGGGGTCTCTTGGATATGTTTAAAAAATTACGTAGCTCTCTAAGTATTTCTTTGACTAAATCAGAATCGTTTAAAGCGTAAATGGAAGATCTTTTATGTACAAGTACAGTAAGTTTTGTTTTAAAAGGTACATGTAATTGCTCAGGAAAAATGGAAGAGTCGAAGATTACCCCTGTCAACTTTTCATGGTTCCAAGTCGGGGTTAAAAATCCAAAACCTTGAGCTTTTGAGTAACTCTCAGCAAAGCCTAAGTGGATTACTTTAAAAGAGGTAAAAGGTAGGTTTTCTAAAAAGGAATAGGAATTCAAAGAGTTTTCTTTTAATAAAGGACAAAGCGCTTTAGCAGGAAGAGAGGAAAAAATATGATCAAATTCAAATGTCTCTTTATTTGCTATCAAGGCACACTTAGAACGTAAATCTAAAGCGGTGACTTTTGCATCCAAACAGATCTTTGCATTCATTTTTTGTCTCATTCTATTAGGTAGCTCACTCAAACCTTTTTTAAACGAAATAATTTGCGAAGAACTCTTTTGCTTAAACTTAAGAAAGGCTAAAAAAAGAGATTTTTTATCATTCTTACAGCGATCTAATTCAGGAAAGCAAGATTTAAGAGATAAAGATCGACAGTCTCCACCAAAAATACCGGAAACCAATGGATCTATAAATTGATTTGCAATGTAGGAACTATACCTTTTAGAAAAAAAATCGTAGATAGATAAATCATCTGGATAGTTATGAGACTTAAAACGCTCTAAAAGAAGCGGCGTGATTATATTTTTAAATGGGGTAGGGTGTAATAGCTTAAGTGGATGAGGAGGCATAGAGTACAGTTTTTTACCCGTTCCAATATAACGCTTTTTAGCTGAAAGGGCTGAATAGACCATCCGATCACTTAAACTAAGATCTTCAATAAGTTCTAAGCAAATTTGTTTTAAAGGATCAGACAGTCGAAGAGTATGTGGGCCAACCTCAAAAGGAGTGCTCGATGACGTATCTGTATGCAAAAGGCCACCTACTCGCAACCCCTTTTCAAAAATAGTAACCTCTATCGGCTCAGAAGAATATTTTTCTAAATACCAAGATAGCGAAAGACCCGTTATACCCGCTCCTAAAATCGCTACCTTTAATTTTTTAGCATCAACCATTACACCACCTTGAAAATTCAGATGAATGAAAATTTATAGATAAGAAACTTCTTTAACCGTGTCGATTAGGCACTCTACGGCTTCTAAAGGCGTGTGTGGCTTAATACCGTGACCCAAATTAAACACATAGCCAGGTCGATCTTTCATGCCCATACACAGCCTCATAACTTCTTTTCTGATAGTAGGGAGAGGAGCCTGCAATAAATCGGGATCTAAATTTCCTTGTAAACTAATTTTTGAAGAAATACGATGAATCGCTTTCAAAAGATCTCCGGAAGAATCTAAACTAATGGCACTGGGGTTTAGATGAGCGAGATCCTCAACAAAAGCGCAAGAGCCTTTGGCGAATAATATAATAGGTACTCCAGAGGGCTTGAGCGCTTGTATAATCCTTTTTAAATAGGGGAGCGAAAACTGTTGCACTTCAGAGTAGGGAAAAAAACCAGCCCAAGAATCAAAAATTTGAATCGCATCTATCCCAGCTTTAATCTGCATTTTTAAATATAAAATAGTTTGCTCTGTAAGTAAATCTAGCAAATGATGAAAAAGATCTGGCTTTTGATAAAGCCATTGCTTTGTAAGTTTGAAGTCCTTAGAGCTTCTTCCCTCTAGAACATAGGTGGCTAACGTAAAAGGGGCACCACAGAAACCCAAAAGAGGAACCTTTAGCTCTTTTTTTAGGTTTTTAATAGTCTGAGCGACATAGCTTAAACTATCTTCAACAGGGCTGGGTTTGATGCTCAAAGGATCCGCTAATAGATTTCTCGTGTCGATTAAAGGACCTTGATCTTGTCCAAAGCGAAGCGAAAAACCAAAGGTCTCCAAAATAAGCAAAATATCAGCAAACATAATAGCCGCATCAGGACCAAATCTCCTCACGGGCATAAGAGTGATTTCTGTCGCTAATTCAGAATTGCGACAAAGCTCTAAAAAAGAGTACTTCTCTTTTAAATCGCGATATTCCTTCATATAGCGTCCTGCTTGGCGCATCAACCAAACAGGAGGTCTATGAGTTTTCTCGCAACGAAGTGCTTTTAGTAGCAGATCATCCATTGAGTATGCGCTCTACAATTTGATCTGCTGTAAAACCAAATTCGGGAGCTAAAACGGACGCCGGTGCAGAGGCGCCAAACGATTCCATGCAAATTGCCAAACCCTCTCTGCCGATATATTTATACCAGCCCTGATCAACACCCGTTTCAATAGATACGCGGATGCCTAAGTCTCCACCTACAACGCTCTCTTGGTAAGCCTCATCTTGGTTATCAAAAATCTCCCAACACGGCATCGAGACAACTCGGACACTTTTTCCCATCTTCTTAAGTTGCTCAGCTACATCTACAGCAAGAGAAACTTCAGATCCTGTGCCAAAAAGAGTCACATCTGGCTTTTCCTTTTCTTCTTTAAGAATAATATAGGCTCCTCTTCCAACCCCGTCTTTAAAAGCAATTTCTGTATGTGGAAGATTGGCTAACTTTTGTCTTGTTAAAATAATGGCGGAAGGACCTTCATAGTTTAAGGCTGCAAGCCAAGACATTTTTGTCTCATTCGTATCAGCAGGTCTGAAAAGCTGCAAGTTTGGCATCGCTCTTAAAGACATTAGATGCTCAACCGGTTGGTGAGTCGGTCCATCTTCACCTAAGAAAATAGAATCATGTGTGAATTGATAAACCACTTGGTATTTTGAAAGGGCCGCCAATCTAATCGCATTTCTCATATAGTCTGAGAAAGTAAAGAAGGTGCCGCAAAAAGGAGTGATTAAACCCGTTCTAAAAAGGCCTGCAGTGATTCCGGCCATACCAAATTCACGCACTCCGTATTTCATGTTTCTACCCGAAAAATTTCCAGGAGAAACAATTGGAAATTGTTTGATCATAGTCATATCAGATCCCGAAAGATCGGCAGATCCACCATAAATCTGAGGAAGTAGGTCCGCTAACATAACAATCACAGCTTGAGATGCTGAGCGCCCAGCAATAGGGTCTTCAATTTCTAACTTCTTGAGCTTGTCTTCTAAATCATCCGGAAGTCGTTTGCTAGCCATAGCCTCTAGATCTTGATAAAGCTTAGATGTATTCTTAGCCCAGTTTTCAAAACCTTTTTTCCACTGATCATAGACACCCTTTAGCTTCTCTCTATGAGACTCAAAGAAGGCAACAACTGCTTGCGGAATATAAAATTCTTCTAAAGGTAAACCCAAAGCTTCTTTCGTCGCTTTTACTTCGTCAGCACCCAAAGGCGATCCGTGCGCTTTATGAGAGCCCGCTTTATGTGGAGAGCCCTTTCCTATCACAGTATGAAGAATGACAAGAGCTGGTTTTTTTTGATTTTTTCGAAGCTCTGAAAAGACTTCGTCCATCGCATCAAAATCGTAACCATCTATCTCAAAAACATCAAATCCATAACCTTTATAGCGTAACTTAGTATCTTCCGAACAACACTCATTGAGAGGACCATCTAAACAAATATGGTTGGAATCGTAGATAAGGATTAAATTGTCCAAACCTAGATGACCTGCAAAACAAGAAGATTCAGAAGAAACTCCCTCCATAATGCACCCATCACCCGCAAGACAAAAAACTTTATTATCTAAAATTTTATGTTGCTCGTTATTAAATTTTGCCGAAAGTAATTTAAACCCAAGAGCAAGCCCTACAGCATTGGCAACTCCTTGACCCAAAGGTCCTGTTGTCACTTCAATTCCGTCTGTATGGGAGTATTCAGGGTGTCCAGGTGTCTTCGAATGGAGCTGTCGAAAATTCTTTATATCATCAAGAGAAAGCTTGTAACCAGATAAATGAAGAAGCGAATACTGAAGCATACAACCATGGCCTGCAGATAAAACAAAACGATCTCGATTTAGCCAGTTGGAATCTTTTGAATTGTAGCGCATCTGGTGACCCCAAAGATAGGCTCCTATCTCTGCGCATCCTAGAGGTAGTCCAGGGTGGCCTGAATTTGCTTTTTGTACAGCGTCCATTGAGAGAATTCGAACGGTATCTGCTACTTTTTGAAGAATTTGTTTCTGCTCAGTATCCATTAATCAAAGCCCTATTAGTTTTATATTAAATTTTTATACACAGTACCCTTTTGCACCATGGAATAATTAAAATATAGAAGTTATGTTTTTTCGACAAGGTGGATAGAATTCTTTTTGTAGGAAATTCAATATATGCGCTTATATAATAGCGTCAAATTCTAAAATTAGGAGATTGGATGATACGACTAATTCTTATGAGGCATGCTCGAGCAGATGAATCCTTCTGGGGAAAAGATGCGCTTAAACCTCTTTCTATCAGAGGGCAAGAAGAACATGAAAAAATATCTAAATATTTAGTGCATCAGAATATTCAAGTGGACGCTATTTTTTATTCACCTCTTTTGCGAGCTAAGCAAACAGCAAGTATCGTCTCCCAAAGCTTTCCTCAGGCTAAGCTTCAAGAAGAAAAGGCCCTTGGGATAGCTTTTGATTCTAATACAATTTTACAATCCGTATTGAAAAGTCAGGCTCAGGTAGTCATTTTAGTGGGACATGAACCCACACTTGTTTTGCTAGCATCGCAACTTATGAAAGCCTATAAACCATTTACATTTGAAAGAAGTGGAAGCCTAGTTCTGGATTTTGAAGAAGAACTCCATTTTGGTAACGGTAAATTCAAATTTTATTTTTCCCCGAAAGATATTCTTTAGCGTTTGTTAAATC
>JAJACV010000027.1 GCA_022601335.1 Chlamydiota bacterium
CAAAAAGCGATCTTAGCACCTTTATTTGAAGTTTTAATAATTTGTTGTAATTCTTCTAGATACTGAGATTCGCTCATATATTCAAAAATATCTGAGAGATTAAACCCATCGAATTTTGTAGATGGATAGGCTTCAAAGACTTCTTTGAGTCCTCCTTTAAAAAGAGTTATTTTATTTAGGTTTTTAGAAATTAAATCAAAATTTTCTTCACGCAAATAAAATGGGAGATTTTTTCCAAAGTTTCCTGTCAAAATGTATTCTAGATAGGGGTTTTCGTTAGTAGGAAGTTTCGTGAGAGCGTATTTGGCTCTTTCTAGAATACGATCTGCTACACTTGTTTTTACATACTTAAAAAATTCTCGGTCGCGTCCTAGCTTTCCCATTAGCTTTTTACTAAAAAAGATCTTAAACAAAAGTTTCCACCTAAGATTATTCCACTTTTTCGAATAGAACTTCACCCGATCTTCTTCGCTTTTTGGTTGCATTAGTTTTTGTACTTTTTTAGAGGAGTGGATAAAAGGCATACACCGAGTTCTAAAGAGTTTGAAATAATTCTCAAATTTTCCAATGTGTATGATTCCTTTTTCAATAAAATCCAAATTTTGATCCCAAAATGTTCTGGATTCAATTGAAAGATGATCTCTCAACTCAAAATAGCAGCTTTTTCGACCTTTAGTAGGTAAAACCCCTAAAAATCGTAAAACTTGTGTATGAGACAATTTCCTAAAAGCCTCTATTTTTAATTCTGTACAAGCAAGTTGAGAAGGGTTTAGATCAAAAGCTATAATATGAGAGGGGTGATTAGCTAATAAAGCTAAGGAATTATCCCCGCCAGAGGCTATGGAAAGAAAACTTCCTCCACGTTTTGATGCTAGGGCTTGAACTAGAATATCTGCGTCTTCCCAACAATTTGCATATCTAACGATAGTCAAATTTGCTCTATTTTCGATTGTTTCTTGATTTTTTTCTTCCATAAGACTCGTGGGATTTGGAGAAATAGCCTCCGGCTAGTGCTCCCGTAATTGAAATTTCACCTGCAAGTACTGTTGCTGTGCAGATTTCAGCAAACTTCTTTGCTGTGCCAGTTCCTGTGCATCCAAGTAAAGAAAGACACTCGTTTTGAGTAGGTAAACTTGTTCCACCTCCAACAGTTCCTACAATAAGATTGGGAAGAGTTACTGAAATATAAAAATCACCACCTTCTGTAACGTCCACCCGAGTAAGTCCTGTAGATGCTTCAGAAACACAGGCTACATCTTGTCCACAGGATAAAAAGATTGCAGCAAGAGCGTTGGCAAAGTGACCTTGAACTCCTAAAGAACCGCTTTGGACTCCTCCTACAAAAGACATTTTCCAATACTCCATCATCATTTCAGGTGTAGTATGCAGAAATTTTTGGATGATTTTTCTGGGAATGGTGACTTCCGAAGTTACTTTTTTACCCCTTACAGATAGATAAGACAGCGCTGTTGCTTTTTTATCTCCTGACATATTGCTTTCTAAAAAGAAGAGCTTTGGCTTCAAAGGAGAGTGTTTTAGAATGTATTGACAAATAGCATCTGAAGCTATAGTTACCATGTTTTGCCCAGAAGCATCACCAGTAGTATACTCGAGGTTTAAATAGACTTGGTTTCCAGTGAGTGTTGCGTTTATGTTTTCTAACTTTCCATGAGATGTTGTCGATGAAACAATTTCTTGCATTTGATCAAACTGATTTACGCACCAAACTATAAATTGACTAGCTTGAGAGATATTTGAAAATGTAAAACCTGGAGCTCTAGAAATACGCTCCTTTAAACACATAGTCGTTGCTCCACCGCTCATGGTAATAATTTTAGCACCACGGTTATAAGAGGCAACAAGAGCGCCTTCTGTCGTCGAAAGAGGAATAGTAAAGTCCCCACAAGCATTAAGTCCATTTATTCTTAATGGACCAATAATTCCGGTAGGAATTTGTGTAAGCCCGATGAAATTCTCTATATTTCCTTCATAAATTGATGGATCAGAATTTGTTGTTTTCCCTTTCATATAAGGAAGAGAGAGGCCTTGCTTCTCTAGAACTTCTATCCGTTTTTTCTGAGCGCTTTTTGTGAGATCTGTCTGTCTAGGAAAATGAGAATGAGTAGGGCCATATTTAGGCTTGAGAGCTTCTTCTACATCTTCAAGGCTTCGAGTTTTCAAGATGTTGGAGGCAATCTTTTGAGATAGTTCTTTTGATGTCGGCATATTTAATGTCCCTGAAAAAACATTGAGTATAGTGTTTTAGCGTTTTTTTATGAAGGTATTGTGGATTTCAAATGGGAGAGATATAAATCTATTTTTAGAATTTTTACTTATTTCTTTTGTAAGTTATAGAAAAAAACTCTCCTCTAGGAGTTTGTTGCTTTTGATAAAATGGGTAAAAGTATACAAATGCTTGTTTTTCATATAACTTTATATGCTTCAAATTACGAATAGGGGTTTTTTGTGTATCATTTTCTATGTTTCTTTCTATCGGTGGTCTTTTGTCTTTCCCTTCCTGGATCAGCTTCAGGAAATCAGGGGAAAATAGCCTTCTTATTCATGGCATATGATGATATTCATCATCAGGATTACTGGGCTGACTTCTTTTATGGGCATGAAGGGGAATATTCGAACTATGTATATTCGAAATCAGGGACAACTAATGGGTCTTTGTTTAAAAACTCTGTTGTCGACATGGATGTTCCAACAACCTGGGCAAATACAATGCGTATGCAAATTGAGTTGCTAGCAGAGGCTCTAAAAGACCCTTTAAATCAAAAATTTATTTTTGTCTCAGATACCACAATTCCATTCTGTTCTTTTGAGAAAATCTATCAAGCATTTATGTACACACCTTTAAGTGTTTTCCCTTTTTGTAAGAACCCTCACCTAGATCCAATGCGATCCGGGACTTTTTGGCATTATCATAATTTCCAGCCTCAAAAGATTTTTACTCCCATCCCAACAGAGCTTCAGTACAAAAATTCACAGTGGGTTGTTTTAAATCGTAAACATGCTCAGATGATGGTAGAAGATGAAAAGGTTATAAGAATATTTGGTAACTACATCTGTGATAATGAACACTATCCGAGTACATTTTTAGCTATAAAAGGCCTGCTTTTAGACGAAGTGCTTAATAGACAAACAACTTATGATGATTGGATTGCGACAGCAGACCCTTCAAGTCCATTTACTTTTACAGATTTGAAAGATGAATATCAGTTAAAACTAGCAGTGAGAGCTATAGAAGGAAACCTCTATAGTCAAATACACATGTATTACTTTGGGCGCAAATTCTCCAAAGACTGTGACCTAACACCTTTAGACCCTTATTTAGAATACCGGAAAATACCTATGAACAAATAAAGCAAAAATATGAATTGATATTTACGAGGATAGTTTTTAAGACTAAGCTTTTAATACTGATAAAGCTTTTGTATTCGGTTCGATCCAGTCTCTTCTAATAGTTTGTGCTAGAAAAGGATCTGCCATGAGTGAAGAATGATCGTGATGTTTCGATAGTATTTTATTTTCAGAAGCGACTGGAAGCTCACTCGAATGTGGTCGGACTATAGGGTCAAAAGTACTCGAAAATGTATAAAGAGAGAGATCCCCCTGACGACTCTTTTCTAGGAGTTTATTTTTTAAAGCAATTCTCGACTTGCTTGTTGTAAGAAATTCTTTTTGTGGAACTAGATCATCTGTGTATAATAAATCAGCTATTGAAGATCCATTCCAAGGAGTGCTTAAAGATCCTAGGGCTTTTACTTTTACACCTGTATTTTCCTCTTGA
>JAJACV010000028.1 GCA_022601335.1 Chlamydiota bacterium
AACCAACCTACGGTTGGGGCTACGTAAACAGTACTCCACTTAGAATTTCCATAATTATTTTTCCAATCTAGATTAGAGTGAGTATACCCAACTCCCGCTGTGAGAAAAAACTGATCACCAAAAACTTGTGTCCAACCCGCACCGACTCCATAAGTTCCCATATCAAAGGGTATTTGTTGTTCTCTTTCTCTTTGATTATAGTAAATACCAATGGGTTCAATAAATAGTCCTTTACGGGTGACAGCAAAACAAGGTGCCTCAACTATTTTTTTCGTATTTCCTTCTTTGGAAGTTAAAACATATTCCATGTAGGGATTCTCTTGAATCTCAATGATCCCTTCAGCATTGACAGAGGATTCCTGGGCCACTAAATAAGGAGTTTGAGGCTTTGATTTAGAGACACTTACATGGACCACTTGCCCTTCCCCTCTAGAGTAAGGATTAAAGGTTTGGGCCACTTGCACATTTCCAAATAAGAGAGCTTGATCTTGCGCTGCGAACGCAAGAGGAGAAAGTCGCAGAAGAGCCTCTTTGTATTGGTTACCTGGAAGAATTGTTAAAGAGTGAGCTACCTCAGTTAAGTCACTATTGCTATGAATAAAAGAATCACTTCCGAACATATAGTCAGCAACTCGGCGCTCGTTTCCTTTTAAAGTATCTGTAGGCACGGGAAGAACATGTGAACCCGTTCCCGTTGAAACATTTACTGTATTGCCATTTACGTAACTAATTGTCCAAATCCCGGCAGCTGTTCCATAATCCAATGTTGAAAATTCACCTGGATCAAGATTACCCGTAGCTGACACAACCGTATAACTACTACCTTTAGGATAAGCTCCCGGCTGAATATCCAACTTTAGTGTGCCTTGTAATGCAGCATCACCTGTCACGACTAACCTGCCTGATGATTCACGTGTAAGAGACACCTGAAGTGTGGATCCTGTAACTTGATCGTAATTGCCGGTATTCAATTGCGAGGTACTCAAGGGCCCCACGACTACTTTACCTTTAAGTATGGCTACATCTCCTGTGACGCTTCCATCTCCTGACAAAACAGCTGTACTCGCTAGATTGGCTCCCGAGTCTACAACGACATCTGAGGCAATAGAGCCTCCTGCATTAATGTTCAAAGTTCCCTGAGTTACATTAGTAGCTGTGGTATAAGTATTCACTCCGGATAAATTTTGAGTACCAGCTCCATTCATAAGAACGGATCCATCCCCTACAATAACACCTGCATAAGTTTGAGAATCTCCAGATGCAGGGGCAAATTGGAGTGTTTTACCAGCAGCTATTGAAATTTGAGGAGTCGCTGTTGGAGTTTTGACTAAACTGAGAATTCCATCTGTAATAGATGTATTACCAGTGTAGTTTGACTGACTTTCGCTTAGAATTTGAGTTCCAGCTCCACTCATGGTCAAAGAACCCTCTCCTGTAATTGGAGCCGATAAAGTCTGAGTGACACCTGTAGGAGGAGCTAAATCCAAAACAGCAGAGTTACTTATAAAAACAGAAGATGTTGCTGTTGGACTTGTCACAAATTTAAGAGTCCCCACTGAGACTTGGGTCACTCCCAAATAGTCCAAAGTAGTTCCATCTAATGTTAAAGTACCTGATCCAGTTTTATTCAGAACACCAGGGGTATCTCCTTGATGTGAAATGTTTCCCGAAAAGGTTTCATTCCCGTCTATTTGAAAATATAAATCTCCACCATTAGCAAGTTGTGTTGTAAGATATATAACACTAAAACTTGGAGAGCTTGTCAATGTTAGGCGGCCTCCTCCTATGCTAAGCTTCCCTGTAGCAGAAAGAGTTCCATTCAAAGTAAGGTCTCCTGTCCCCTCAAATTCAGTAACAAGAAGCTCCCCAGGTCCAGAAATTTCGCCTGAAAAGGTATCTTGAACATTTGTAAACCAATATTGACTTTCAGAGCCTACATTAATAGTAGGTGAACCTGTAGGTAAAACAGCCTTAGTTTCAACAACTAAATAGTTTCCTGTTGATGAAATAGAATTTAAATTACTCCCTCCCCCACTCCAATTGACTTCTGAAAAAGAGCCTGTAAAAGAAACATCAACTGTCCCTCCTGTAGCTCCACTTAATGATCCAATATTAAGAGTTTGATAATAAGTATCATTTTCACCCAAATGAACGGTATGAGCTCCATCAAGTAATACGATTGGAGGATCAATAGTCAATGTACCAAATTGTTGATCACTTTCTGGAAAAACAATATTAGTTTCACCTGCATCAAATGTAATCTGTCCATTAGCAGAATTATTGATTGTCAGCTTAGGGCCATTATCATTTGGATTGAAATCAAGAGATTTTAAGCTAATGCCCGTTCCTAAATTAATTCCTATGTCAGAAGTTGGAGAAAGAGTAGCTATATCACCAGAGCTTTGAGGATATGTAGCTCCTGTCCAATTACTATTGTCTGTCCAAGATCCATTATTAGGTCCCTGGTATGTGCCTGATGCAGAATATAAGGTATGCGATAAAAAAGCTGCAGCGATTACAAAAAAGTGTTGAAATGTACTTTTACTCACAAGCTCTAAATCCATTAATTATAATTTTAATAAATAACAGATAAGGGATTTGTCTATTTATTGCCTATATTTTTCAGAAGAAATAATTTGCAGGAACGAGTTAATTATTTCATCTGAGCCATAAGATTATTCTATTTTTTTAGAAAATGTGCCCTAGATCGTAACAGTCCCATTACTTATGAAATCCAATAGTGTACTTCCAGATATCGTATAAAAATTGAGCTATTCCGAATCCAAAATAAAATATGTTATCTCTATTAGCTTCTAAATAACAATCTTCAACAGAATTCTCTGTATTTTGTGTACTACACAAACCCGTTAAAAATCCTCTTCAGCCTTTTGATAGAGGGAGGTTCCAAGGGCTCTGCCTAGCTGGGCATATAATTGCCTCGAATTATTTAAATCTTCGTTTAAAGGGCCTGTTTGAGGATCTAAAATGTGACATTATAACTTTGCGCTTATATTCCCAATAAATTTCTTGACAAATTAATACTTTTATGATATACTGACTGTAGTTAAAGACGATAATAATGGTAATCAAAAGCTATGACATCAGTTAATCCAAATTCGCAGCAAATTCAGCAACAACGTCAGTTCCTTGAGAGAGCTGCCAAAGACCCTGCCTTCGCTCAACAAGTTGCAAAACAACAGCTTTCAAACTTACAAGCTCAGACGGCTAATAAAACAAGTCAAGTAGCACAACCTCTCCTTGATTCTATGGAAGTGACTTTGAACCGAGTGGATAGAAATCCCGTTGCCACTAAAAAACAGACTTCTTTCGAAGCTACTTTTGGGAGTGAGACTAAAAAGCTTAGTTATTCACTGACTCAAAACTTAGTTGTTGGAGAAGTAAATTCTGTAGCTGTTGATAAATTAGCTGGCCAAACTAAACTTCTTTTAGAAGCCACCTATCGTTTTTATAAAAATAGATATGATGAAAGTAATATTTCTTTGAAAGAGCCTATCAAACAATCAGCACTGTCAATTTTTCGCCATTTACCACCACCTATATTTACTCAAGAAAGTGATGGATTAAAAGAAATTCAGGTTATGAGATCGATGAAAAATTATCATATTTCATTTAATGAATTTGACGGAACAATAACGCTCCAAGTTATCGGGAAAGATGGGGAATCTTTTCATCATAAAATAATGGGAAATATTGAGGGAGACAGCCAAACATCCTCTTTTGAAATAACAGATTATATTAATGATATGAAAGAGCAGGTTGAAAAAACACTAAAGAAAGATGCCAAATTCGCAGAAAAAACGGGTTACAACTTTTTTGAAAGGTATGTTCAATCAGGGGGTCTTATTCAAAAAAGCCAGCTAAACCCAACTCGCAGTGATCTAGATTACAGAACTTATGACAACCGTGTTCGCAATCAACCGATCAATCCTCAATCACAAAGTTAATTCAATCTTAAATCATGGCAATGACGTCTTGAATATATTTTGTGTTTTGATTGAGCATCATTAAGCGATCAAACCCCACAGAAACTCCGCAACAACCTGGAAGAGTTGCATTTCCTTGAACAAATGGGTCATCTATTTTTAGTTTCTTTTTACCAAATAGCGTGCGCTTTTGGTTGAGCTCTTCATATCTTTTTGAAAGCTCATCACTTCCAACTAATTCATCGTAGCCATTTGCAAGTTCTAGACCTTGATGATAAATTTCAAAACGTCTAGCAATTTTTTCGTTCCCTACCCACTCTGTTTTTGCAAGAGCTGCCTGTCCACGAGGATAACCTTTAATAATTGTTATTTCTTCTTTATTAAACTGAGGTTCTACTTCATGAGCAAAAATAAAAGAGAGTAAATCGTCTCGATTTTCTGCACCAAAGCTCATATTTTTATCTATTTTTTTATGTACATAGTCAATGAGTTCTTCCCGAGATGAAGAATTAGAATTTAATCCAGTAAAGCGAAAGAGAGCTTCTTGATAAGACAAAATAGTTTCTGTTTTTGGTCTGATAAAAAGGTAGATATATTCCAAGGTTTCTTTGATGAGGGATTCAAAAGATAGTTTTTGACGATACCACTCAACCATTGTAAACTCAATTTGATGATGATTTCCATATTCGTGATCTCGAAACACATGACCTAAAAAATAAAGATCTCCAAAACCTTGAGCTAACAGCTTTTTTAAAAAAGGTTCAGGAGAGGTGTGCAAGTATCCCTGATCTTTTTCTCTAAAAGAAACAGCAATAGGATCAATATGATCGTCCAGATTTGCGTATGTATTTAAAGCAGGAGCATCTACCTCTATCACTTCCCTCTCGTGAAAAAAAGATCGAGATTTAGCGAGCATAACAGCTCTTACTTTCAAACGCTCTAACCGCTTATTAATTTGAGCGGGAGACATACTCACCTGTTCGCGTATCAATTTTTATGCGCTCACCCTGCTCTATAAAAATAGGGATCTGCACTTTCGCCCCACTTTCTGTTACAGCAGGTTTTAAAACTCGACCAGAGGCTGTATCACCGCGAACACCTGGATCGGTTTCGGTAATTTCCATATCCATAAAAGTAGGTGGGTCAATACTTATAGGCTCTTTATTATAGAAAATAATGCTATAGAGATGATCTTCCATGAGCCATTGTTGCATGCCTTCTATTTGTGTAAGAGGCACATTAATTTGTTCAAAAGATTTATCATCCATGAATACCACATTTTCTACATCCTGATATAGCATACGCATAACACTTTCTTCGACATCTGCCTGCTCTAATTTCTCACCTGACCTATAACTTTTTTCGATGACTCTGTTTGTTAAGAGGTTTTTGATTTTAGTACGTGTAAAGGCTTGGCCTTTTCCAGGCTTTACAAACTGAAGAGAAACCACGAGGTAGGGTTGCTTATCAATTTCTAGTTTCATTCCTTGCTTGAGATCATTTACGTTAACTTGGGCCATTCTATATTCCTTTTTTCACCTTAGACAAGTGGGCGAAATATAGGCTTTTTTACCTCTTTAGTCTAGACAATTTTTCTCAAAGGCGCTAATAGAGTGTCTACTAAAAAACTTTATACAGAGAGATCCATGAAAAAAAAAAGAGAAGTCAGCGACAAAGAGATACAGGTAGCAAAAGATGCTCTTGAACGGTATTCGGGTTCCCCTGCAGAAGACTATTGCGATTATGTTTTGCTAACGAACTTCCCTAAGTATGTAGACTATTTTTCAAAAACTAAAAAAGTGGACATGCACGAGGGATCTATGTTTACAGCCGCACACTGTAAAAAAACTAATATTTCTATTTTAGATTTTAAAATTGGATCCCCTTCTGCTGCTTTAGTCGTCGACCTTTGCTCCTATTTACCTATTAAAGCGTGCTTACTACTTGGAATGTGTGGGGGCCTTCGTAGGAGGTATAAAAAAGGAGAATATTTAATCCCTATCGCAGCCATACGCGGTGAAGGAACATCTGATTATTACTTCCCTATTGAAGTACCCGCTCTTTCTAATTTTTTAGTACAAAGGGCTGTTTCTGAAGTATTAGACGAAGAAAAAGCGACTTATCACGTTGGAATTACACATACAACCAATAAGCGATTTTGGGAATTTGACGAGCACTTTAAAGATCGCCTCAAAGCCAATCGATCCCAAGCTATTGAGATGGAGTGTGCCACTCTTTTTGCAGGAAGTTACCGAAGAAAGTTACCTCTGGGTGCTCTTTTGTTAATTTCAGACCTTCCATTGAATGAAGAAGATATTAAAACAAAAGCAAGCTCTGAAGAAGTTTTTGAGAAGTTTACAGAGGACCATGTGGAGAAGGGTATAAGAATTATTCATCAACTAAAAAAACTTCAGGAAAATAGATCTAGAGGAGCTTATCGCCCTGATGTTTCAAAAATTGAAACGGAAGACCCCACCAAATAATTTTACCATTTTTTGAGCGTCATAATGACTTCATCTTCAAAGGTTTTTGGATCGGTTGATAAATTAAATGGAGCTTTATAGGTTACTATTTCCCCTTTTTCTCGGCGCTCAGCTTTAAGAATTACTTTTTTATATCCAATTGAAATAAATCGGTTTGCACCCGAATATACTTTGACCCGAGTCAAGTGATAGAGCCAAGCAAAAGGCTCGGGATAAGGGCCAAAGCGATCTACCACTTCTTCTTCTATTTTTTCTAGCTCTTCAAAAGAATAGGCTTCTCCTAACCTTTGATAAAGCTCCATTCTCAATGAGAGATCTGAAATATATTCTTCAGGGATTAAGTAATTAAAGGGAAAGTCCACTTTTGTTTCGATGATAACTTTAGGTGCTTTGCCCTGCATCGACAAAATAGTTCTCTTTAACAATTTGCAATATAGGTGAAAACCAATAGCTGAAATTTGTCCACTTTGCGATGTACCCAAAATATCTCCAGCTCCTCTAATTTCTAAATCACGCATAGCCACTTTCATGCCTCCTCCATATCCACTGTTCTCCAAGAGAGCTTTCAGTCTTTTATCCGCAAGTTCTCTGAGTACTTGGTTTTGTGGAACTAAGAAATAAGCATATGCTTTTTTATTCCAACGACCGACTCGGCCTCTGAGCTGATAGAGATCAGCTAAGCCAAATCTATCGGCTCTATCAATTAAAATGGTGTTGGCTTCAGGGATATCAATTCCATTTTCTACAATCGTTGTAGCTATTAGCACATTTGATTCTTTACTTTTGAAACTATGAAAAACGTGGTCTAGTTCATCCGCTTCCATTTGACCATGACCTATAATCATCTTTATCTGAGGAACTAGTTTTTTGATCATATTTCCAAACTCATAAATAGATTGAACACGATTATGAATAATATAAACTTGCCCCCCTCTTCCGAGCTCTCTTAGGATCGCTTGCTTGATGATATTTGGGTCAAATTCAACTAAATGAGTTTTAATAGGCAATCTATCTTGGGGTGGAGAATTGATGACTGAAATGTCTCTCGCTCCAACAAGAGACATATAAAGAGTTCTTGGAATGGGAGTTGCTGATAATGTTAAACAATCTACACCAATGGTTAAAGATTTAAGGTGTTCTTTAGCTTTGACCCCGAAACGCTGTTCTTCGTCAACAATAACCAATCCCAAGTCTTTGAATGTGACATCTTTGCCAATGACTCGATGAGTTCCAATAACAATATCAATAGACCCTTCTCTCAAACCTTTGAGATATTGCTTTTGTTTCTCTGGAGAGACAAAGCGAGAGAGGAGTCCAATGCGAATCGGAAAATTCGACATGCGTTGCACGAAAGTTTCAAAGTGTTGAAGAGCTAAAACCGTTGTAGGAACTAGTACAGCTACCTGCTTTCCTCCATCCACAACAGCTTTAAAAGCAGCTCTCATGGCCACTTCTGTTTTTCCATAGCCGACATCCCCGCAAATTAAGCGATCCATTGGTTTTGAGGATTGAAAATCTTTTTTTATGGCATCAATTGCTTGAAGTTGATCGACTGTTTCTACATAAGGAAATTCATTTGCAAAAAGATTTTGATCTTCACTATCTTCTGGGTAAACAAATCCTTCTTTGAGTTCTCTTTGGGCATAGTGCCTCAAAAGCTCTGACGCGTAGTCCATAATGGCACGCTCTGTTTGCACCTTTGTTTTTACCCATTGTTTTCCACCAATTTGATGTAATTTTGGAGCCTCATGCTTAGCACCAATAAATTTAGTGACAAGGTGCGATTGATCTAAAGGGACATAAAGAATAGATTTATTGGCATACTCTAGCTTTAAGAAATCTGTCTCAATACCTACATGGTTTTTTTGTTTTTGCCATCCTAAAAAGCGAGCAATTCCGTGTTGGAGGTGAACCACGTGGCTTCCTTCCTCTAGCTCCATAAACTCTACAGGCGAGGAATGATATGAGGTTCTCTGTTTTTTTCTCTTAATGGCATAGCGATGAGTCACCTCATTTGAAGTAACAAACGCTTTTTGCTCATTGAGCAACACGAAACCCTGAGTCCAGCAGCCTCTTTCAAAGACAACATTTTTAGGTACGTCCTTATAAACCTCAATCATTTGGTCTTTCAAAGATTTTTCTTCGGCATCATTTTGGCAAAGATAAATAAGTTTAAACGCATCATTTTGAATGGAGGGCAATCGGACTAAGTAGGCTTGGTCTTGATCGTGAAAGATTTTAGTTTTTGAGGAAAAGGTATCATCTAGTTTTGAAAAGGGATGATCCCATCTTTTTGCGGAAATCTTATCACGTAAGGATTGATCGTCTTGAAAATATATTTTTTTTAGTGGGTTGATATTGTCAGTAAATGAGTCCCATGTAATTAAATGCATATCTTTAGGCTCGATGCCTTCTATGAGTTCTTTGTAGCGATTCGTCAATTGATCTGGGCGATCTAAAATAATGAGGGTATTTTCCCCTAAGTAAGATAATAGGGAGGTTTTTTCTTGGCACTTTTGTAATAGTTCTCGTTCCTTATTTGGAAGCAAAGAAAACTCATCTAATAGAGCCACTGACTTTTGACTTATAGGATCAAATGTTCTTATAGATTCTATTTCATTCCCAAAAAATTCAACTCGAAACGGCTCTGTCTCCGCACTGGAAAAAACATCTAAAATGCCTCCTCTTAGAGCAAATTGACCTTTATCATTGACGAGAGGAACTCTCTCGTATCCTAATTTTAAAAGTTTTTCAAGCAGTTGGCCAAATTCCAACTCCTTTCCTTTCTTAAAATTTAGATGAAGCTTTTTAAAGATTTCTTTTGGGGCTAGAGGTGTTAAAATAGCTGATAGGTTGGCAACAACAAAAGAAGACGTTTTAGATTTAAGTAAATGATTTAAAATGCTCGCTCTTTCTCCCACGATATCAGGACTCGGCTCACTATTCTCACCAGGGAGCGTCTCCCATGCGGGCCATTGCATCACGGGACTTGTCGTAAAGTTTGGAAGATCGACTAAAGTACGTTCTTCATCCTGGCCAGAGGTAATTAAAAGGATGTTTTTTGACGTAAAGCGGTGCGCAAGCGCAGCAATCAAGGCTTTGGGAGTCGCCCATAGATTTTCTATAGATAGATTTTCCTCAGACTGGATTGCTAGCTCAAAAGATGCTAGGGAAGAATTTTGAAGAAGTTGTTCTAGCACGATTTTATTAAAAATTTTCTTGCATTTTCAAATACCTGAGGAAGATTTTCAGGATGAGTTCCACCAGCCTGTGCGAAATGAGACTTTCCTCCCCCTCTGCCATTAATCGGCTCTACAATTTCAGCTAATATGCCTTTTGCTGATAAGCCTTGGATCCCTATATCTTTAGTCATAGCCACTACTAATGAAACAGAGCCACTCTCATGGGCTGCTAAAATAGAAATGGTTTGTTTAGACTTTTTGAGAAGCTGTTCTGTAAATTCTCTAAGCTGCTGTTTAGGCAAATCTAACACATGGCATACAAATGAAATAGAGCCTATTTCCTCTTTAGAGGAGAGCAATTGATCAATGATTTGTTCATTTCTCAAAAGAGCTAACTGGCGGTTATGTTCCATCAAATTTTTATGCTCAAACAGGAACTGAGACAGTTTTTCTGTTAGCTTAGAGGGTGTTGTTTTTAAGGAGGTCGACAAAGACTGTATTAATTCTTCTTGTTGTCTACAAAATTGTTCTGCATCAGTTCCAGTGACGGCTTCAATTCGCCTTACTCCTGCAGCAATACTTCCTTCTTTAGTCAGTTTAAAAAAGCCAATATTACCTGATTGGCTCGTATGTGTGCCTCCGCAAAGCTCTTTACAAAAGTCTATGTCCACCACTCTGACTTTTTCGCCATACTTATCTCCAAAAAATTGTTTAATATCTTGTCTTTTATGAACATCCTGATAGAGAAGTTCATAATTTCCAACTGCAATATTAGCTCTTATTTTTGAATTAACTAGATCTTCTATTTTACAAAGATGTTCTTCTGACAATCCTTTGTGATGTGAAAAGTCAAAACGAAGCCGGTGAGGTTCGACAAGCGAGCCTGCTTGTTTGACATGCTCTCCGAGGACTTCAACAAGGGCCCAATGAAGTAGATGTGTCGCCGTGTGATTTCTCTCAATCTTTTTTCGTCTATCTACATCAATTTTAGCCGTAACGCTTTCTCCAACTTGGATAGAGCCTTGTAGCAAATGACCTTCGTGAACAATGACTCCGGTATAGGGCGCTTTAGTGTCTTTTACTTTAAAAATTAAATCTCTTTCGTCATTAAGAGTTCCCGTATCTCCTACCTGCCCCCCTAGCTCAGCATAGAAAGGAGTTTTACTTAGAACTATTTGTCCCGAATCGCCTGAGGATAGCTCATTCACCCATTGATCATCTTTAACAATACCTAAAACTTTGGTGTGCGTTTCATTTTGATCATAGCCACAAAATTCACTGCGTTTTGCGTTTTCTAGAAATTCTTTATAAAAACCTTCGGATACTTTTTGGACAACTCCCACACTGGCTTGTTTAGAGATTTCTTTAGCTTTTTGTTCTAGATCTCGGTATCTCTCTAAATCGACGCTCAAGTTTGAATCTTTAGCCATCAGTTGAATTTCTTCAAGAGGAAGGCCATAGGTATCTTTAAGCTTAAAAGCATCATCACCTGTGATGAGTTGTTTTTTTGAATCTTGAGCTTTTTTTATAACGCTTGTAAGAAGATTGCCTCCTTTTTTTAAAGTACGTATAAAAGCTTCTTCTTCTGTATAGAGCAGCTCTAAAATACGTTCTTGGGACACTTTGAGTTCTGGAAAATCCTCATGCATTAAATGGACAAGTTGAGGCACCAGTTGACCTAAAAAAGGTTTTTGAGCTCCTAATAGTCTTCCATATCTCACAGCTCTTCTGAGAACCTTTCTTAAAACATATCCTCTATCTAAATTAGAGGGTTGCACTCCGTCAGCAATTGCAAAAGAGAGGGTTCTGAGGTGATCGACAATGACATGAAAAGCCGCTTTTCTCTGAGCATTTTGTTCTTTGTATTTTAAATCAAAGATCGGCTCACACGTCTCAATTAAGTTCATCAAAAGGTCTGTTTCAAAGATATTGTCCACACC
This sequence comes from Chlamydiota bacterium, assembly GCA_022601335.1. Classification (GTDB taxonomy): domain Bacteria; phylum Chlamydiota; class Chlamydiia; order Chlamydiales; family JAAZZY01; genus JAJACV01. The sequence goes on from JAJACV010000028.1 coordinate 11,550, forward strand.
CATCATTAAGCTGACTATGCGCTCTAAGCCTCCGCCTGTATCTACACAAGGCTTTGGAAGCGGGTGAATGATATTTTTAGTCTCTCGATCGTACTGCATAAAAACAAGATTCCAAAACTCAAAAAACCGCTCGCCTTTTACATCTTCAGCAGGAGATCTAGCGGAACCAAATTTTTCCCCTTTATCATAAAAAAGCTCTGTACAGGGCCCACATAAACCAAATTCACCCATGGCCCAAAAATTATCATCGGTCGCTATTTTAACAATGCGAGATGCAGGTAGATGTTTCGTCCAATACTCATAGGCCTCTTGGTCCTCACTATAAACGCTAACCCAAAGCTTATCGATGTCAAATTTGAAAATATTCATTGTGACATCCCAAGCAAAATCAATGGCTTCTTTTTTGAAGTAATCTCCAAATGAAAAATTTCCTAGCATTTCAAAAAAGGTCAAATGCCGCGTTGTGTGTCCCACATTTTCTAAATCATTATGTTTTCCACCCACTCGAATACACTTTTGCGAAGTGACAGCACGAGGGCTTGAGGGTTCTTCAATCCCCAAAAAATAACTTTTAAATTGATTCATTCCCGCATTATTAAACAATAGGGTTGGATCTTGGTGAGGCACCACTGAGGATGAGGGAAAGTGTCTGTGAGCATGCTTTACAAAATATTGAATAAAGCTACGACGAATTTTTGTTGAAAGCAGCATAATGGAGTCTAATTGAGTTTTAAAACAGCACAACAATACCAAAAGAGAGATTTAGATAAAAGAGCGACTTAAGGAATTTCAAGAACTCTATTAAATAAGCTTCTTTTTTAATTAAAGAGGCACCTACCTCTCTAAATTTCGTCTTGAATGCAAGAGATTCTTTAAGTTATACTATACGGAACAGCTATCTAATTTTATGAAGGTTTCCATGAATATCAATGAATTATTTGAAGTCAGCGAAGAAGAGACTAAATATATGAAAAAAATGTCTCTTATTTGGACTTGCGTCGGAGCCTTGCAGTCACTAATCCTCATACTATTCATGCATAGGTTTAGTTTTTTAAAAAAACCTCTTAGTTTAAAGGATCCTATTTACTCTCCCATTCTAATTTTTGAACTCGTCACTTTTGCAGCCATGGCTTTTTTGGCTCTAAAAATTAGGCCTCTTAGGAAAAGGATTGAATTAAGTAAGACTCCAGTTCGGTATAAAGTTTTATTAACAGAAATGAATGACAGCTCTCATGAAAACAAAAGAAATAGTCTCTATAAAACCTTAGTAGAAGACTATCCTAACTCTTACTCAACGACGAAGAAAGTCTGGGAAGCTAAAAATAATCTAAATTAATTCCCAAATTTGCAGATTTAACAAACGCTAAAGAATATCTTTCGGGGAAAAATAAAATTTGAATTTACCGTTACCAAAATGGAGTTCTTCTTCAAAATCCAGAACTAGGCTTCCACTTCTTTCAAATGTAAATGGTTTATA